>NZ_JBFUFQ010000024.1:0-48341 GCF_056403355.1 Rhizobacter sp. P2_H3
CTTCCAGTTCGGCCTGGGACAGGACCATGTCCTTCGGGAGCGGGCGGTCGCAACGCTCGCACTTCGGGTACCGATTCGTCAGCACGACGAATCCGCAGTGAGGGCATTTTGCGGGGGATGCTGGGCTTGGCATATCGGACCCTGGATGACGGGGATGACGCGAATCATCGGCCGGTATCGGCACGAGGCTGTGGTTCGCTGAGCATGGTGGCTGCGATTGTCGATGAGTCCGTCGCGGGCGATCACCGACTACCCTTCATCGGCAAGCAGTGCATCGTCAGGCCCGATGTGCGTGGGCGATTTCCACGTCGCGTCTCGCATCGACCTTTGCACCAATCCATCGACGCCGAGCATCTGCGCGAAAAGCGCCATGCGAATGGGCACGCCGTTGTCCGTCTGCCTGAAGATGGCCAGACGGGGATCCGAATTGAGATCAACGCTCAGATCGAAAGCGCCGGGCCTGCTGTCGCGCGGCAATGGATGCATGACAACCGTGTCGAGTTTCCCCGTGGCATCGACGATGGCGCGATTGACTTCGAAGCTCTGGTCGTAGCCATCGACCGATTCGTCGGTGAACCGCTCCTTCTGGATCCGGGTGGCATACAAGACGTCTGCGCCCATCACCCCGGTTCGCAAAACGTTGCTCTGCTCCACGACATGCCCGGCACGGGAAGCCATCTCGACGATCTCGGCCGGCATTCCGAGGGAGCGAGGTGAGATCAGCGTGATCTTCAGCCCCCGATGCAGCGCCAGCAGCTTCAGCAAGGAGTGGACGGTCCTGCCGTACTTGAGATCCCCCGCCAGCACCACGTGCGCCCCATCGAGCAACTTGCCGATGCGCGAGAACTCTCGCTGCATGGTGTAGAGGTCCAGCAGGGCCTGGCTGGGGTGTTCGCCGGGGCCGTCGCCGCCATTGATGATGGGGATGTTGGTCGCTTTCGCGAACTCCGCGACGGATCCTTGATCGGGGTGCCGGATGACGAGCGCATCGACATAGCCACTGATGACACGGCTGGTGTCGTAGAGGGACTCACCCTTGGCCATCGAGGAGAACGTGAACCCGGTGGTGTCGCAGACCGAGCCCCCCAGGCGGCAGAAGGCCGCGCCGAAGCTCACCCGCGTGCGGGTGCTGGCCTCGAAGAAGAGGTTCCCCAGCACGGCTCCCTCGAGCACGCGCGTGACCTTCTGGCGCCGAGCAATGGGCTGCATGACGTCGGCCAGGGCGAACAGTGACTCGACCGACTCGCGAGTGAACTGGGACACCGACAGGAGGTGCTTGGCCACGGGCCAAGGCGCGAGTGCCGAGGTGTCTGCGTTATATGCGCTTTGCGTACTTCTCTCACTGCCTTCGGTTCTTGAAAGAATCTCGCCCACGAAGCGCCTGACGATCTCCGGCATGGCACGAAATTCGGCGGATTCATCTGGCAGAAGCCAGGTGTCGAGAGCGCGCTTTCGGCTGCCGATGCGTTCGGCAAAGGCCTCGCGTGTCATGTTCAGGCGACGCATCGCGTCGCGCAAGAGAACCTGCTGGGCTTGAGTCATGGCCCGAGATTGTATGCGCAATGCGTATTTGTTCGGTGTCACGCCGGCGAGTGCGACGCGGGTGTCGATGCGCGCGATTCGGCCACGGCAGGGTGCACCCAGCGGGCCAGCGTCGCGAACATCTCCTCCAGCCGGATCGGCTTCGTGATCTGGTCGTTCATTCCCGCCGCGAGCACCTTGTCGCGGTGTCCGACCATCGCGTTGGCGGTCATCGCGATGACCGGCAGATCGCGCCACTGTGCCTGCTGGCGCAGCGCGCGCGTCGTGGCATAGCCATCCATCACCGGCATCTGGCAGTCCATCAGCACGGCGTCGAAACGCTCCCGGCGCAGCATCTCGAGCGCCGCCTGGCCATCGCCGGCGACGCTGACGACGATGCCGGCGCAGCTCAGCACCGCCAACGCGATCTCCTGGTTGATGGCGTTGTCTTCGACCAGCAGGACGCGTGCACCGCGCAGGCCGGGCCACTGATCGGCAAGCGCTTCTTCAGGCCGTGCGCTGCGCGTGGCGTGCCGCAGCGCCCGGTCGGGCGGGGCGGCCGGCTCCTCATGGAGCCAGGTCAGGTCCAGCGTGGCGGCGATCGCGTCCAGAAGGGCCTTCAGATCGACGGGCTTGTTGATGAAGGCATTCGCGCCCACCTCGCGGCAGCGCGCCTGCGTTTGTGCACTCGCGTTGGCCGACGCGGCAATGACAGGCAGCCTGGCGCCTTCCGGCAAGAGCCGCAGCCGCCGTATCGCCTCGAAGCCGTCCATCACCGGCATCACGAGGTCCATCACGATCAGGTCGGGCCGGAACCTGGCCACCGCGGCGAGCGCCTCTTCGCCATTGCCGGCGTCGGCCATTTCGAAGCCCAGCGCGCCCAGGGCATCGAGCAGCATCGCGCGCCCCTGCGGCACGTCGTCGACCACCAGGATCCTGCGGCGTGCCCCTTCGTAGCCGATCGCCGCGCCACGCGCAGGCTGCGCCTGAACCTGGGTCTGCAGCGCCGGCACCTCGATCTCGAACGCGAAGACGCTGCCCTCGCCCGGCCGGCTGCTCACCTGGATGTCGCCGCCCATCAGGCGGATCAGCTGTCGGCTGATGGCCAGGCCCAGGCCGGTGCCACCCTCGCGTCGCTCGACGTCGGCCACCTGCTCGAAGGGCCGGAACAAGCGCGCCAGTTGCGCCTCGCTCATGCCGATGCCTTCGTCTTCCACGTCGAAGCGCAGGCGCGCCATCGCATCGGCCTCGGCGCCGGTCCCCGGTGACGGCAAGCGCGTCGCGCGCAGCGTCACCTGCCCGGTGTCGGTGAACTTGACCGCATTCGACAGCAGGTTGAGCAGCACCTGGCGCAGTCGCCGCTCGTCGACGCGTATCGTGGCCGGCAGATCCGGCGTCGCTTCGTAGACGAACAGCAGGCTCTTCTCCTCCGCCTTGACGCGGATGATGTCGCCCACCACCTGCAGGAACACCGGCAGGTTGACCTCGGTGGGATACAGGTCGAGCTTGGCCGCGTCGATGCGCGACAGATCGAGGATGTCGTTGATGAGCGTGAGCAGGTGCTGCCCGCTCTCGTCGATGATCTTCAGCCCCCGGGCCTGCCGCTCGGTCAGGGTCGTGTCGCGTTGCAGGATCTGCGCGAAGCCCAGGATGCCGTTCAGCGGCGTGCGCAGTTCATGGCTCATCTGCGCCAGGAACTCGCTCTTGGCGAGGCTTGCCAGCTCCGCCGCCGCGCGCGCATCGCGCTCGATCAGGGCTTGTTTGCTCGCGGTCTGATCGAGCACGAAGCCCACGGCCTGCTCCGACCCGGGCTCGGGCAATGCAACGCCGACCAGGACCGGTACCCGGCTGCCGTCCTTGCGAACGTATTCCTTCTCGTAGGGCCTGCAGGCACCCAGCGTGCGAACTTCCACCAGGGCCTGTTCGGTCGCGTCGCGGTATTCCGGCGGTGTCAGCGTCGCGCGATGGATGCGCCCCTCGCGCAGATCGTCGCGGTCGTAGCCGACGATGCGCAGGTAGGCATCGTTGGCCTCGATGACACGGCCCTCCAGGTCGAAGAAGACGATGCCGGCGAGGTTGGAATCGATCATGTGCTGCAGGCGCGCCTGGCCCGAACGCAGCGCCGCGTCGCTGCGTTCGAGATCGGCGACGCGCTGCTGCAGCGTGCCGACGAGCTCGCGCACCCGTGCGGCCATCTGCGCGAAGGCGCGCGTCAGCACGCCGACCTCGTCGGGCCGTGCCGCCGCGGGCAGGGGCGTGTCGAGATCGCCTTGGCGGATCGCATCCGCCGCCTGCGCCAGGGCGCCGATCGGCCGCACGATGCCGTGCGTCATCCGCAGTGCGATGGCGATCGCCAGCAGCAAGGCCACCGCGGCCACCATCACGATGACGTTGCGCGTGTGGCCGACCTCGGCGAGGATCGCATCGAGCGACTGCTCGTCGATCAGTGTCCACAGCACGCTGCTCTGCCCGGGCGGCCGGATGCGCGCGAACACCTGCAGGGTTTCCGGCCGATCGGCGGACGCGTACAGCGTGCCGGCCGACTGGGCCAGGATGACCGCCGCATCGTGCGGACGCTCGCTGCGCAGCGACACGCCGTCGCCGCGCAGGTGGGCGAAGCGGTGTGCAGGATCGGGGTGCAGCAGGTAGTGCCCCTGCCGGTCGACGACATAGGTGGCGGCCGCGGCGGCGGCGGATGCCTCGAGCGTGCCCAGCACCGGTGCCACCAGCGCGTCCAGCACGACCACGCCGTCGAGCAGTCCGCTGTCGCTCTGCAGCGCCGTCGCATAGCGCAGCACCGGCCTGACGGGATCGTGGGCGCCCGGCGCTAGCAGCGCGAGCTCCGAGATGTAGGTCGATTCCTGGCCGGGAATCGCTCGCAGCTGCAGCGCGCCCGCGAAATACAGCTCGGCCGAGCGATCCGCCAACTCGCTGGGCGGTACCACCGCCGGCACGCCGGCGCTGACACGCGCGCAACTCGCCTCGTGGCCGCTGCTGTCGAGCAGGCACAGGCGGCTGTAGCGCTCGCCCCAGCGCTTGAGCAAGGCGGCGAAGTAGCGCTCCACCTCCCGCGCGACGCTCGCGCGCCCGGCGCCCGGTGCCGCATTCAGGTAGCGGCGCAAGACGGACGCCTGGGCGATCACCTGCAGATCGGTGCCGATGTCGGTGAGCTGACGGTTGGCGGCCGCCGCGCGCACGCCGGCGCCGCGCAGGCCCTCGTCGCGGGCCATCTGGATGATCAGCTCGCTGCTGCGGCTGAGGCTGTAGACGGAGATGATCGCGGTGGGCAACAGGATCACGGCGACGAACGCAGCGATCAACTGGTGCCGCAGACCCAGGCCCGACCAACGCGGCATCACGCGGGCCCCCTCTGCGACGCATTCATGCGTGCCAGGCCCTCACTTGGCCGAGGCCGTGAACAGCGCATCGGCCTGTTGCTGGGCGCGTGCGGCAGCCTGCTCAGGCGTCGACTCGCCGCGCAGCATGTCGTGGTACACGCCGCCCAGAATGTCGGCCAACGCCGACCACTGCGGCACCGCGGGGCGCATCCAGTCGTCGAGCTGGCCGGCGCTGCCCAGCCGTGCGACGGCCTGGAAGGCCGGGTAGCGCTGCGCAAGCGCGGGGTCGCGCATCACCGAGTAGCGGGGCATGCCACCGTTGCCTTGCTGCGCCAGCCAGCGCTCGATCTCGCTGCCCGTCAGCCAGGCGAGGAACGGCCACGCGATGTCACGCCGCGCGCCGATGTTGGCGGGAATGCCCAGGCTCCAGGTGCCGATCGACGTGACCGGCTTGGCTCCCGGCGCGTGCGGCGCGGCCTCGTAGCTGACCCGTCCGGCGACCTGCGAGCCGGGGTCTTCCTCGACCAGGTAGCTGCGCGCCGCCCATTCGTAGGCCATCACGCAGCCGCCCTTGGCGAAGCGCACCGGCCGCTGGTCCCAGGCCATGTTCAGCACGTCGGGCGGCGAAAACGGCAACAGGCTCTGCGCAAAGCGCGCTGCGGCGATGCCGCGCTCGGTGTTCAGGCTCGGCCGCCCACCGGCGTCGAGCAAGGGCTGGCCGAAGGCCGCGTAGAAATGCGCCATTTGCTGGCCGAGCGCCTGGCCGCGCTGGCCGTTCCAGCAAATCCCGAACTGGCCCTGCGCCGGTTGCGTGAAGCGCTTCGCCGCCGCCAGCAACTCGTCGGTGGTCTGCGGCGCGGCCAGGCCGGCCTTCTCGAACAGGTCGCGGCGGATCCACAGCAACTCGGGGTGCGGCTGGATCGGCAGGCCGAGCTGTCGGCCCTTGAACTGCCCCTGCCGGTAGCCGATCTCGAGGAAGTCGTCGGGGCGGATCGTCGCCGCCGACGCCTTGATCCAGTCGTTCAGCGGCAGCAACACGCCTGCCGCGCCGTACTCGCCGGCCCACACGCTGTCGAAGCTGACGATGTCGTAGGCCGAGCGCTGGTCGTGCGCATTGAGCAGCGTGAGCCGGCGCACGTCGTCGTAGCCGACCACTTCGATCTCGACGTTGCCCCCGGCGCGTCGACCCAACTCGCGCGCGCCGGCGCGCAGCGCGATGGAGAACGGGTCGCCGACGATCAGCATGCGCACCGTCTGGCCGTGCAGGAAGCCGGCCACCACCGGCGCGGCCGGCGGCAGGTCGGGCTGCGGTTTGTTCGACGTGAAGTACAGGGCAGCAGCCACCAGAGCGGCGGCGCCGATGGCGATCACGGAGACGATGCGCTTGGACATGGACTCGCTCCCGGCTCGTGACGGCGATGTGCTTGCGCGGCGTGCCTATGCCGTCGTGTGGCCCGACCCCTGCACTGATTCTGCGCCCAAATGACATGAGCAGCCCCATCCGAGTGACCGACTCAGTATTCCTCGCAGGCGGCGGGTCAGCATGGTTCGAGCTCACTGATGCCAAGGGCAGGAAGATTGCGGTTGGCGTAGCAGGGCGTGCATTGCTTCCCGACCCGCTGAAGATCCTCGACTTGAACCGCTATCCTCCGCAAGCTTGATGTGAGGACCGTCATCGGCAGGGCCTCTCATGTCGGCAAACCGGCGCTTGCCGCACTCAAGGATCCGGGGTGAATCATGTTGTTTGACCCAGCGCGCCACGAGCCACTGCGGGTGATTCCCTGGGACGAAGACCTCGTCCGGGGCAGCATTCGCCGGATCGTGACAGAGACCGAGGCCCGGTTCACGCCGGAGAGCTGGTGGTCGCCCCACCCGCGTGATCTGGAGCCGGGCGAAGACGCCGCACAGCCCGCAACGCCGCTCTACTACGGCGCCTGCGGTGTGGTGTGGGCGCTGCACCATCTGCAAGATGCGGGCGCCGTTCGCTTGCAGCGCGACTATCGCGACTCTGCACGGCTGGCCGACCTGCTGGCGCGCAACACATCCTGGCTGGGTACCGAGGCGGCTGCGCATGCCGGCTCTTTCATGATGGGGGAGTTGCCCTTTCGCTTGCTCGAATACGCAGCGACGCCGCTGCCGGCCACCGCGGGCCGCTTGTCTGAGCTGATCGCCGCCCACATGGAACACCCAGCGCGCGAACTGATGTGGGGCTCGCCCGGCACACTGCTGGCTTCTCTCTTCCTGCATCAGCGGACCGGCGAAGCACGCTGGGCCGAACTTTTCCGCAGCACGGCGGCGGTGCTGTGGTCGCAGCTCCTTTGGTCCGACGAGTTTGCCTGCCACTACTGGATGCAGGACCTGTATGGCCGCCAGTCCACCTACATCGACGCAGTCCATGGTTTCGTGGCGACCGCTGTACCCCTGATACACGGCCGCCACTTGCTGGACGAGACCGATTGGGGTGCCTGGCAGTCCTGCATCGAAAACACCGTACTGCGCACTGCCACCTGGGA
This sequence comes from Rhizobacter sp. P2_H3, assembly GCF_056403355.1. Lineage (NCBI taxonomy): Bacteria > Pseudomonadati > Pseudomonadota > Betaproteobacteria > Burkholderiales > Sphaerotilaceae > Rhizobacter > Rhizobacter sp. P2_H3. The sequence continues at coordinate 7,373 of NZ_JBFUFQ010000024.1, forward strand.
AGGCCAGCACGTCAACTGGCGCGCCGTACTGACGCCGCCGCCCGCCAGACCCTTGCTGATGCAGTACTGCCACGGCGCACCTGGCTTCGTAGTCTGCGTGGCCGACCTGCCGAGCCCTGCGCTGGACGAAGTGCTCGCCGCAGCAGGTGAAGCGGTCTGGGCCGCCGGACCGCTGAACAAGGGCTCCAACTTGTGCCACGGCACCGGCGGCAACGGTTACGCTTTTCTCAAGCTATACCGGCGCACCGGTGATGCGATGTGGCTGCAGCGCGCGCAATCCTTTGCAATGCACGGCATAGCGCAGACTGAGGCCGATGCGAGGCTGTACGGCCAACTGCGCTATTCGCTGTGGACCGGCGACCTTGGCTTCGCCATCTACCTGTGGAACTGCCTGCATGGTCGCGCCGATTTCCCGACGCTGGACCTGTTTTGAAACGCATGACGGCCCATGCGCTCCCCACATCGGGTCTGCGGCGCCACAGCCGGCGCAGCGAACCGCTGCTCGCCCGACTCACGACCGCGTATCGACCGCGATCCAGTTGATTTCCCACGTCACGCCGCCGTCGGCCGAGAACGCCTGCTCGAAGCGGCAGCTGTCGGCGCCGGCCGACTCGATGACGAAGCGCACGAGCACGGGCCGGCCGTTGAATTCCTCCGCGCTGTAGAACACGCCGCGCGGGGTGCCGCCGAATCCACCCGTCATCGCAGCGGCGAGCGTGCCGGACGCGGCGTTGGAGAAGTTGAGCGTCCAGCGCCTGAGCGTCGTGTCGAAGAGCCGCAGCGACAGCCCCTGGATTCGCCCTGCAGGTCCGGAGACGTCGAGCTCGGCGAGGTTCGCGCGACCGCCCAGCACCGGGCTCACGACGGTCGTGCCGGCGTACTCCGCCCAGGCGTCGGATCCGCTCAGCGGCTGCAGGCGGCGCCGGAGCTGCGTGTGCCAGCGACCGTGCTCGAACTCGAAATCATGCGGCGAGCCGACGGGTGTCGCGGGGATGGCCCGCACGGCGCCGGCTGGTGCAGTCGATGGCGGCGCAGGCACGGCGCAGGCGCCGAGGAGCGCCAGCAGGCCGGCGATGCCGTACGAGATCGAACGGGTGGGCAGCTGGATCATGGTTGCAAGGCATCCGACGGTGAGAGGTGACTACACTCGGGCGCACTCTAGCCAGCACCATGGACACCGCCAAGAAGGCACCTGCAGGTAACCGTCCGCGCGTGGCACGTGCCAACGCGATCCCGGGCTGCGCGCTGACGGCTGCGCTGGCCGCCATCGGCGGGCGCTGGAAGCTGTTCGTCGTGTACCGGCTGTCAGACGGCCCGCGGCACTTTGCCGCGCTGCGTCGCAGCCTGCCGGACGTGTCGGCCAAGGTGCTGGCGCAACAACTGCGCGAGATGCAGGCCGATGGTCTCGTGAGCCGGGAGCGCAGCGGGCCGGTGCCGGCCGTCGTGCACTACGCGCTCACGCCGCATGGGCGCTCGGTGCTGCCGGTGGCGGAGGCGATCCGCCATTGGGGCATGGCACATCAGGCTGCGCATGCGGGCCTGGGCCCGGCGGATGGCGTGGTCGTCGATGCGCGTGCGGTGTGTGGTGATGTCGATTCGGGTCTGCCTCGAACGTCGAGTCTGTGATCGGACCTTCAAGGTCCCGTACTCGAGAGGAGAGATCGACCATGAACCCCACCATTTCGGCCTTTGAATCGTCGCCTGACCGCGGCCGCGGGCTCGCGCGCGACATGCGCGTTCGCTGGGCGCTGGAGGAGGCAGGGCAGCCCTACGAGGTCCGCCTGCTTTCCTTCGCGGCGATGAAGGCGCCGGCGCATCGCGCGCTGCATCCCTTCGGGCAGATCCCGACCTATCAGGAAGACGATCTGGTGCTGTTCGAGTCGGGCGGCATCGTGCTGCACATCGCGGAGCATCACGCCGGCCTGCTGCCCGCCGACGCGAATGCCCGGGCCCGTGCGATCACCTGGATGTTTGCCGCGGTCAACACGGTGGAGGTGCCGATCATCGAGTTCCAGAACGCCAAGCTGCTGGAGCGCGACAAGAGCTGGTACGACGAGCGCCTGCCTCTCGTCGTGGAGCGCGTGCGTGTCCGGTTGGGCGAGTTGTCCGATCGACTGGGCGATGCGGAGTGGCTCGATGGTGCGTTCAGCGCGGGCGACCTGATGATGGTCGCGGTGCTGCTCAGGTTGAGGCCGTCGGGGATGCTCGACGAGGACGCCCGGCTTGCCGCCTACGTGGCCCGTGGTGAGGCGCGGCCCGCCTATCAGCGGGCGTTCGCGGCGCAACTGGCGGTGTTCACCGGCAGGTCAGGTTGATTCAGTCGCCATCCCGGTCACGGGCGGGCTGGTGCCATTCCAGCAGGGCTCCGACCCCGCAGCACACGGCGACAACAAGAGCCTGGGCGGCAAGGAGATCTTCGGCTGGAAACAACCAGTGCAACCCGACGGCGATGCCGACGCCGAGGATGCAGCCCGCTGCAGCGCCGGGTGAAGCCAGGAGGGAGAAGAGGTCAAGCATGTTCATGATCGCCTCCTGCCGGGATTTCTTGGGCGGTTGCCTGTCTGACCTCGAATCCTCCGCGTTCCTGAAGAGTCCGAAACAGACAGCAAGGGCACCTCGGTGTCACGCCTTCATCGTTCATGAGCGAGAAATCGGTTCATACAGCTTGATGTCGTAGTGATCGTCAATGATGGCGATGCAGCCGCACTTGCCGCATTTCGCCACGATCTCCGACTGCTTCACGATCTCATCCAGAAACGGATCCAGATCAGTCGACGCGCCCCCTGATGCGGCATCGACAAGCTCCTCAGCGACCAGCAGGTGCACGCCGTTCCCCTCGAAGAGATTCGTGCGGACGATCTCACCGCAACGACACATGAACTTGCTTGCCATGGGATCTTCTACGGCCGAACGCCTTTCAGTTGCACGAGTATGGATTCGTCGCACTCGACGATGCACAGGCTCCCGTCAAATTGCTCGTGAACTTCGCCCGCGACGAGCCTGAGCTCATTCCCGGACAGCAGGAGCCGTACTTCAGCCGTGGCATTCGGACCGTCATGACGGAGTTCAGTGATCTCGATCTCGCCCGCCGGCCACTCCGGAAACTGTCGATCCCGAAAGAGGAATGGAGCATCTTCGTGGGGCTCCGGCGCCTGAATGGCGTCGAGCTCCATCAGGTAGAGCCCGTGAAAACCGGTCCCGTCCTCGAGATGGGACAACAGCCTGAAGACTTGCCCGTTCGCCAACTGCAAGTCGAGATTGACCAGCTGGAGAAACGGAATGCCCGGATCTTCCCAGCGCACATCTTCGGCGACCTCGCCTGCAACCAGCGCCATCTCCGTGCCTTGCCAGCGGGTGACGACACGGCCAGCGAGCGCCGAAATCGGCAGCCACGTTGGTTCTCTCTTCATGGCCTCATTGCCCCTGCGGCGGCTCCCACAGCTCGAGGCGATGGCCCTCCGGATCCAGCACCCAGCCGAACTTTCCGTACTCGGACTCGTCGACCTTGTCGTCCACCGCGCAGCCTTCGGACCGCAATGCGGCGAGCAGCGCGTGAAGGTCATGCACCCGGAAGTTGATCATGAAGCTCGCCGTGCTCGGAGCGAAGTACGAGGTGTCTTCCTTGAACGGACTCCAGGTCGTGGTGCCGGTGCCCATCGGGTTGTCGGGCGTGACCCACTTGAAAGCGACTCCGCCCCAGTCCGCCACCTCCAGCCCGAGGTGCTTGCGATACCACTCGCCGAGCGCCTTCGGATCCTTGGACTTGAAGAAGATGCCGCCGATGCCGGTCACGCGCTTCATGATGTGCCCCTTTGCTGGCGATGGAGTTTGACACGAGCGGGAATCACGACCGGTGCTCGCACGGCGCGCGGGTGATGAACAGGGCCACGGCAAGCGACAGTGTCGACGTCGTCAGCATGACGCCCAGCACCGCAACGCGGGCGTTCGATGCATCGACGACCAGGCCCGAGAGAAACGCGATGATGCCGGCGCCGGTCACGGTCACGGCGGCGGCCAGCCCCGAGGCCGTGCCGGCCAGCTGGGGGCGCAGCGACAGCACTTGCGCATTGGCCACCGGCATCGTCAGCCCGTTGCCCAGGCCCACGAACACGCAGGGGCCGAAGAACGCGAGCGGATGCGCCCAGCCTGCCGCGGCAAGCGCCAGGCCCGCGAGCAGGCCGATGGACGTGAGCGCGCGGCCCGCGAGGATCAGCCTGGTGGCCGCGTGGCGTGCGCCGATGCGCCCGACCACGTAGCTGCCGACGATGAAGCCGGCAGGAACCATCCCCATGTGAAGGCCCAGCGCCGTGCTCGATGTTTCACCCAGCTGTGCCGCCACCAGGGGCGCTCCGCCCAGAAAGACATACAGCGTTCCAATGGCGAAGGCCATGCAAAGCGAACAGGCCCAGAACTGCATCGAGCGGCTCAATTCGGCATAGCCTTTCAATTGCAGTGCGACGGACTGGGTGCGGTGGTGGTTGGTTTCCTTCAGCTGGAACGCCACCAGGTACAGCCCCGCGAGCCCGAGTGCTGCGAACGCGATGAAGTTGGCGCGCCAGCCGAAGTGGGCATCGAGCAATCCGCCGAACGTGGGCCCGATCATCGGCGCCACGGCCCATGCCGACGAGACGTAGCCGATCCGGCTTGCGGCCTGGCCCTCGTGGGAGGTGTCTCGAATGGCGGCGAGCGACACGACGTATCCGGCGATGACGCTGCTCTGGAGCAACCGGCATCCCAGGAAGGTGACGATGTCGTTGGCCAGGCTGCAGCCGATCGATGCCATCGTGAAGATCGCCAGCGCGAGCAGCGCGACGGGCTTGCGCCCGAACCCGTCGGAGAGCGCACCCGCGATCAGGTGCGTGACGGCGGTGGCCACCGCATACCCCGCGATGGCGACATTGACGAGCGCGAAGTCGGCGTGAAGATCCCTGGCGATGGTCGGCAACGACGGCACGAACATGTTGATGGGCAGGACGGCCAGCGCGGAAAGGGGAACCAGGACCGAAAGGCGAGGGGAGGCCTGTGATGGCATGGCGGCTGGACTCCGTGGATGGACCGAGGGGCGGAGGGCCGTGCGGTTGGCGCGACCTGGGTCTGCTCGTGCTGGGTCAAACAGGAGTCATGCGTCGTCGGGCCTGGTGAAGCCGGCGACGTGAAGGCGGGCAGCTTGTCGGCTGCCCGGGTGGGGCGATGTTAGCGAACCGGCGAGCGGCCGTGTGCAGTCAGGCCGGGCTCGATCGCAGCCCGTAGACCTTGTCGCCCACGAAGAGGTACTCGACCCGCATCACCGCATCGCCCTTTTCATCGGCGCCGGTGTAGCCGATGGCGGAGACGCGCGCACCCGGGCGGATCTCGGCGACCTTCCAGGCTTCCATGCGGGTGAGCGGGGCGAGCTCCAGCTCCCAGCGCCGGTCGCTGCGCCTGGGCAGCGTGGCCTTGGCGAGCAGGGCGGGGCCGTCGACGGCGGCACTCTGCGCCGGCAGCGTGCGCCGGGCCAGGTCGGCCGGCAGCTTGAGGCCGGCGGGCAGCTCGATGATCAACTCGGCATGCGGGTTCTGCCACTTGCTGGTGACCACGGTCCCTTCGAGGTACAGCGGGCGGTCCTGGTCGAAGCTGCCCCACCCATGGTGGGCCGACGCGGGGCGCACGATCCAGGGGGCGATGGCGGCGAGAACGGCGAACTGGCGGCGGCTCAACGGCATGGCGGTCTCCGGTGGGTGAAGAAGATGAACGAAGCGGGCGGTGGTCAATAGGCGATCCAGCGGCCGCAGACCACCACGGCGAGCCAGAGGCCAGTGGACACCAGCATCTGTAGCCGTGCCGCCGAGTCGAGTTTGCGCAGCGAGCCGCGCAGATGGAACGCGGCGGCGTTGACCCCTGCGAGCGCCAGCAGGCCCATCTTGACGACGAAGGCGCGGTTGCCGAGCAGTTCGTCGGGCTGCGTGGCGAACATCAGCAAGCCGCTCGCGGCCGCGAGCGAGAAGCCGGCGAGCGCCAGCGTGAGCGACAGCCGGGCCAGCGCGGGGACGGGCAGGGCGGCGGCGCGGCCGAACACGCGCACCTCGAGCGCGATCAGGTTGCCCAGCAGCAGCGCGATGCCGACGATGTGCGCGACCTCGAGCGTGGGGTAGGCCCAGGGGGTGGTCYTCAGGAAGGTGAACATGGGTCTTCAGCCTGGAAGTATGCGGGCGCTACACTCCGGCTGCCCATGGCACGCCGTTCCGCCCTCCGCCTGACGACCACGCTCTTCGTGGTGCTCTCGCTGCTGTTTTCACAGCTTGCGTTGGCGAGCTACGCCTGCCCGGGACAGGGCGACGCCGAAGCGATGGCTGCGATGATGGCCGCGGGTCAGCCGTGCGAAGGCATGGACCGGGAGCAACCCGTGCTGTGCCACCAGCACGCCGCGGGCACGGCCCAGTCGTTCGAAGCCGTCAAGCTTCCCGCAGCGACGCTGCCGGTTGTCGTCCAGGTGCTCGAGTTGCCCGTGGTGCTCGATGCCGCAGAGGCCATCGCATTGCCGATGGCCGCCACTGCGCAGACCCGTCCTCCGCCCGACCCCCTCTTCCTGTCCACGCTCAGGCTTCGCGTCTGACCCCTCCGTCAACTGACCGGCGCTGGTGCGGCTTGCCCGTTCGCCAGCAAACAGCCCGTTTGCTTTCGGAGTTCCCATGTTCACCCATCCCCTGCGCGCGGCCGCCTTGGCCGCGGCCCTGCTGCCGGCCCTGGCCGCCGCGGCACCTCTGACGCTCACCCAGGCGCTCGACCTGGCCCTGCAGCGCTCCGAAGCCGTTCGGTCGGCACGTGCCGGCGTCGCCAGTGCTTCGGAAACGGCCCGCGCAGCGGGTCAGCTTCCCGACCCGACGCTGCGCGCCGGCGTCGACAACCTCCCCGTGACGGGTGCAGACCGCCTCGGCACGACCCGCGACTCGATGACCATGAAGCGCATCGGCATCGGCCAGGAGTGGGTGTCGGCCGAGAAGCGCGCTGCACGCCAGGCTGCGGCCGACGCCACGATCGGCCGGGAGCTCGTTTCGGCCCAGGCCACGGCGGCCGAGGTTCGCCTGCAGACGGTGCTCGCCTACCTCGACGCCTATTTCTGCGGCGAGGCGCTCAAGCTCACGACGCTGTCGGAGCACCACGTCCACGAAGAGTTGGAGGCCGCCAAGGGGCGGCTGTCCTCGTCCGCCGGCAGCAGCCAGGAGGTGCTGGCCTCGACCGGCGCTCAGGGCATGGCCGAGGACGAGTCGGCGCAGGCGAGGCAGCAGCAGGGCGCCGCACGCGTGTCCCTCGAGCGCTGGGTCGGCATCCCGGTGGACGAGCTCGCGGTTCCGGTGGAACCGGCCGCTGTCGACGAGCGAGCCTTCATCGAAGCCCACCCGACGGTCCTGCTGGCGCAACGCGACGTGGAGCTGGCTCGACAGGACGCTGCCGTCGCCGCCAGCAACCGCGGGCCGAACTGGTCCTGGGAGGTCTCCTACGCCCAGCGCACCGGCTATGCCGACATGGTGTCCTTCGGCGTGAGCATCCCCTTGCCGGTGGCGCCCGCTGAACGCCAGGACCGCGAGACCGCTGCAAGACTGGCCTTGATCGAGAAGGCCGAGGCCCATCTCGCGGAGGCGACACGCGCCGCTCAAGCCGAGTACCGCGGCTTGGCCGGCGACGCCCAGCGCCTGACCGAGCGCGTTCAACGCTACCAATCGTCGGTCGTGCTTGCGGCACAGCAACGCACCGCTGCCGCGCTGGCCGGATACCGCTCGAACCAGGTGACGCTGGCGTTGCTGTTCGAGGCACGCCACATGGAGGTCGAGGCCCGGCGAAAGCTGCTCTCGCTGCAGCGCGAGCTCGCGAAGACCCAGGCGCAGCTGGCTTACAAACCCCTCGTCAACGGAGGCGCTCGATGAAGCGTGCTCAAGCCATTGCGCTGTCGGTGCTGGGCGCAGCAGTCCTCGCCGCCGCCGGCTTCTACGCCGGCCGGCACACGAGCGGTGCTGCGGACATGCCGATGGGCGCCGCCCCGGCCGCTTCCAGTCCCGAGGGACGGAAGGTGCTGTACTGGCACGATCCCATGGTCCCGGGCCAACGGTTCGACCAGCCCGGCAAGTCACCGTTCATGGACATGCAGCTCGTGCCTGTCTACGCCGACGAGGCCGGCGACTCCGGCGTCAAGGTCAGTCCGACGGTGCAGCAGAACCTCGGCATCCGGGTCGCGACAGCGCGGAAGGCCCCGGTGTCGTCGTCGTTCGATGCCGTCGGTACGGTGCAGTTCGACGAGCGCCTCGCCGTGGCCGTCCAGACGCGCGTGGCCGGCTTCATCGAGCATCTTGCCGTGCGTGCGCCCATGGAGCGGGTCCGCCAGGGCCAGGTGCTGGCGACCGTGTTCGCCCCCGAGTGGCTCGGGCCGCAGAACGAATGGCTCGCGCTGAAGCGCGCCGGCGTGTCGGAAGACCTCGTGAACGCCGCTCGAGAACGCATGCGCGCCATGTCCATCCCCGACGGGCTCATCCGCCAGAGCGAATCGGCAGGGACGGCGCAAGCACGCTTCCCGCTCAGCGCACCGGTCAGCGGCGTCATCGCAGAGCTCGGGGTGCGTGAAGGCGCGGCCGTTGCTCCGGGCACGACGCTGTTCCGGATCGACGGCCTCGAGAAGGTGTGGGCCGTTGCAGAGGTGCCCGAGGCCCAGGCGATCCGCCTGGCACGCGGCCAGAAGGTCAAGGCGGTTCTGCAAGCCGATGCCTCGCTCGCATTCGAAGGCGAGCTGAAGGAAATCCTGCCGCAGGTGAGCTCGAGCACGCGCACGCTGCAGGCTCGCTTCGAGGTCGACAACAAGGACGCAAAGCTGACGCCGGGGATGCTGCTGCGCCTGCAGGTCATCGGCCCCGGCTCGTCTCGGCTGGTGGTGCCGTCGGAGGCCGTCATCCGCACCGGCAGGCGCGCCATCGTCCTGGTGCGCAGGGAGAACGGCTCCTTCGAGAGCCGCGACGTCGTCCTCGGCCTCGAGGTGGGCGACGACATCGAGGTCACGCAGGGGCTCACGGAAGGTGAGCAGGTCGTGGCCAGCGGCCAGTTCCTCATCGACTCCGAGGCTCGGCTGCGTTCGGTCACGGGCAGCATGAGCGCGCCGGGGGGTGCGAAGTGATTGCCGCACTCATCCGCTGGTCGGTCGGGAACAGATTCCTGGTGCTCCTGGCGACGGTGTTCCTGATCGCAGCCGGTGTCTGGGCTGTCAGGGCCACCCCGGTCGACGCGATTCCGGATCTCTCGGACACGCAGGTCATCGTGCGGACGACCTACCCGGGCAAGCCGCCGCAGGTCGTCGAGGACCTGGTGACGTACCCATTGACGACCACGATGCTCGGTGTCCCGGGGGCGAAGACCGTGCGCGGCTACTCGTTCTTCGGCGACTCGTTCGTCTACGTCCTCTTCGACGACAGGACCGACGCGTACTGGGCACGCTCACGGGTGGTGGAGTACCTCAACCAGGTCCAGGGCAAGCTGCCACCCGGTGCGACCGCGGCCCTCGGGCCCGACGCCACCGGCGTGGGCTGGATCTACGAGTACGCGCTCGTCGACCGGACGGGAAGGAACGACCTCGGGCAGCTGCGCGCGCTGAACGACTGGTTCCTGAAGTTCGAGTTGAAGACGGTCCCCGACGTGGCCGAGGTGGCGAGCCTCGGCGGCATGGTCAGGCAGTACCAGGTGGTGCTGGATCCGGATCGAATGCGGGGATTCGGTGTCACCCAGGCGATGGTGACGGACGCCCTGAAGAACGCCAATCAGGCGTCGGGCGGCTCGGTCGTCGAGATGGCCGAGGCCGAATACATGGTGCGCTCGCGCGGCTTCCTGAGGTCCCTCGACGACTTCCGTGCCATTCCATTGKCGGTGTCGACTGCAACGCCTGTCCTCCTGCGCGACGTGGCGACCGTCCAGGTCGGGCCGGAGATGCGCCGCGGCATCGCCGAACTCGACGGCGAAGGTGAAGTGGCGGGTGGCGTCATCGTGATGCGTTCCGGCAAGAACGCGCGCACGACCATCGAGGCGGTGAAGGCCAGGCTCGCTGCGCTCAAGCCGAGCCTGCCTGCCGGCGTGGAAGTGGTCGAGACCTATGATCGCTCCCAGCTCATCGACGGGGCTGTCGAGAACCTGGGTTCCAAGCTCGTCGAAGAGTTCATCGTCGTGGCCGTCGTGTGCGCCATCTTCCTGTTCCATCTGCGTTCGGCCCTGGTGGCCGTGGTCGCGCTTCCCGTCGGCATCCTCGCGGCCTTCGTCACGATGCACTGGCAGGGCGTCAGCGCGAACATCCTGTCGCTGGGCGGCATTGCCGTCGCCATCGGCGCGATGACGGACGCTTCGGTGGTGATGGTCGAGAACATGGCCAAGCACATCGAGGCGTTCGAAGCGCGGCACGGCCGGGCGTCGACGGTGGCCGAGCGATGGGTGCTCGTGGTCGACTCGTGCGTGGAAGTGGGGCCGGCGCTCTTCTTCTCGCTGCTGGTCATCGCGCTCTCGTTCGTCCCGGTGTTCGCACTCGAGGCGCAAGAGGGGCGCCTGTTCTCGCCGCTGGCGTTCACGAAGACCTGCGCCATGGCTGCGGCCGCGGGTCTCTCCGTCACGCTCGTGCCGGTCCTGATGGGCTACCTGGTTCGCGGCCGCATTCCGGACGAGGCCGCCAACCCCGTGAACCGCTTGCTCATCGCCCTCTATCGGCCGGTGCTCGACACCGTGCTGCGCTTCCCGAAGGCGACGCTGCTGGTCGCTGCGGGCCTGCTCGCCTTGACCGCGGTGCCGGTGCTGCGGCTGGGAGGCGAGTTCATGCCCGCGCTCGACGAAGGCGACCTGCTGTACATGCCGTCGGCGCTGCCCGGACTGTCCGTGTCGAAGGCGGCGCAACTGCTCCAGCAGACCGACCGGCTCATCAAGACGGTGCCGGAGGTCGAGCGCGTGTTCGGAAAGGCGGGGCGCGCGGACACGGCGACGGATCCGGCACCGCTGGAGATGTTCGAGACCACCATCCGCTTCAAGCCGCGCGATCAATGGCGAGCGGGCATGACACCGGACAAGCTGGTGGAGGAACTCGACCGCGTGGTCAAGGTGCCCGGCCTCTCGAACATCTGGGTTCCCCCGATCCGCAACCGCATCGACATGCTGGCGACCGGCATCAAGAGTCCCGTGGGCATCAAGGTCGCCGGCGCGGACCTGGCCGTCATCGATGGCCTGGCGACGCAGATCGAGGCGGCCGTGAAGGGCGTGCCCGGCGTGTCGTCGGCGTTGGCGGAGCGCTTGACCGGAGGCAGGTACATCGACGTGGAGGTGGACCGCCTGGCCGCGGCGCGCCACGGCCTGTCGGTGGCCGACGTGCAGGCGGTGGTGTCGACGGCCATCGGCGGAGAGAACGTCGGCGAGGTTGTCCAGGGGCGTGAGAGGTATCCCGTGAACGTGCGCTATCCGCGCGAGCTTCGCGACTCGTTGGAGCGCTTGCGGGCGTTGCCGTTCGTGACCGGGAAGGGCGCCACCGTGCTGCTGCAGGACGTGGCACGCGTCGCCATCGAAGAAGGGCCTCCCATGCTGCGCAGCGAGAACGCCCGGCTCTCGGGCTGGGTCTACGTCGACGTGCGGGGCCGGGACCTGCGCTCGGTCGTGAACGACATGCAGTCTGCGGTGGCCCGGAAGGTGGCGATGCCGGCCGGCTACGCCGTGTCATGGTCCGGACAGTTCGAGTACCTGGAGCGCGCAACGCAACGGCTGAAGATCGTCGTGCCGATCACGATCGCAGTCATCTTCGTGTTGCTGTACCTGTTGTTCCGCTCGTTCGCGGATGCGGCGCTCGTGATGGCGGCGGTGCCGTTCTCGCTGGTGGGGGGCTTCTGGCTCATCTGGGCGCTGGGCCATTCCGTCTCCGTGGCCACGGCAGTGGGGTTCATCGCGTTGGCAGGCGTCGCAGCGGAGTTCGGCGTCGTGATGCTCATCTACCTGAAGAACGCGCATGCGCGGCGTATCGCTGCCGGCGAACCGGACAACGAAGCAACGCTGCTGGCGGCCGTCCGCGAGGGCGCGGTGCTGCGTGTACGGCCGAAGGCAATGACCGTCGCCGTTGTCATGGCGGGCCTGTTGCCCATCCTGTCCGGCAGCGGTACCGGCTCCGAGGTCATGACCCGAATCGCCGCGCCGATGGTGGGCGGCATGGTGACCGCGCCGCTGCTCAGCATGCTCGTGATTCCGGCGGCCTGGTACCTGCTGCGCCGGCGGCGGTCTGCTCCTCACGCGAACGGCGGCATCCGGTCGAGCAGCTTGTCGAGCGTGATCGGGTAGTCGCGCACGCGCACGCCGGTGGCGTTGCAGATCGCATTCGCGATCGCCGCGCCGACACCGCACAGGCCGAGTTCCCCGACCCCCTTGGCCTTCATCGGTGACGAGATCGGGTCGGTCTCGTCCAGGAAGATCACGTCCTGGTGCGGAATGTCGGCGTGCACCGGCACCTCGTAGCCGGCCAGGTCGTGGTTGACGAAGAAGCCGCGGCGCTTGTCCACCGCGAGCTCCTCCATCAGCGCCGCACCCACGCCCATCGTCATCGCGCCGATGACCTGGCTGCGCGCCGAGATCGGGTTCAGGATGCGCCCGGCCGCGCACACCGCAAGCATCCGCCGCACCCGGGTCTCGGCCGTCGCCGCGTCGACGGCCACGTCGATGAAGTGCGCCGCGAACGTCGACTGCTGGTACTTCTTGTCCAGGTCGCCGTACTCGATGGCATCTTCGGCCGCGAGCCCCTGGGGCCCCGCCGCCTCGCCCAGCGGCACGCTGCGCCCCGCCGTGCGCACGGTCCCGTCGACGAACACCGCATCGGCGGCCGGCATGCCGAGCTTCTTCGCCACCGCCTCGCGCAGCTTCACGCAGGCCGCATACACACCGGCGGTCGAGTTGTTGCCACCCCACTGGCCACCGGAGCCGGCCGACACCGGGTGCAGCGAATCCCCGAGGCGCACCTGCACGCTGGCCAGCGGTACGCCCATCATCTCCGCCGCCGTCTGCGCAATGATGGTGTACGAGCCGGTGCCGATGTCGGTCATGTCGGTCTCCACCGTCACGATGCCGCGGTGGTCGATCCGCACCCGGGCGCCGGATTTCGTCAGCAGGTTGTTCCGAAAGCCGGCCGCCATGCCCATGCCCATCAGCCAGCGGCCCTCGCGCCGCTGCGCGGGCTGCGCGCTGCGGCGTTCCCAGCCGAAGCGCTCGGCCCCCAGGCGCAGGCACTGCACCAGGTTCCGCTGCGAATACGGGCGAGCGGGCTTCTCCGGATCCACCTGCGTGTCGTTGACGATGCGCAACGCCACCGGGTCCATGCCGAGCTTCTCGGCCATCTCGTCGATGGCGATCTCCAGGGCCATCAGGCCGGGCGCCTCGCCCGGGGCACGCATCGCATTGCCTTCCGGCAGGTCGAGCACGGCCAGGCGCGTGGTGGTCAGGCGATTGGCCCCGGCATACAGCAGGCGCGTCTGGTTGACGGCCGTCTCCGCCTGGCCGCCGGGGAGGTCGCCCGACCAGCCCTCGTGCGCGATGGCGGTGATCCTGCCGTCGGGCAGCGCGCCGATGCGGATGCGCTGGATGGTGGCGGGCCGGTGCGTGGTGTTGTTGATCATCAGCGGCCGCTGCAGTGCGACCTTCACCGGCCGGCGCACCGCGCGCGCGCCGAGCGCGGCCAGCACCGCGTCGGCGCGCACGAAGAGCTTTCCGCCGAAGCCGCCGCCGATGAACGGCGACACCAGGCGCACGTTGTCCTTGGGGATCCCGAGCGTCTTCGCGAGATCGCCGACGCTCCAGGCAATCATCTGGTTCGAGGTCCAGACGGTGAGCTTGTCGCCGCGCCACAGGGCGGTGGACGCATGCGGTTCCATCATCGCGTGCGATTGGTCGGGTGTGGTGTACGTGGCGTCGAGCTGCGCCGGCGCGGCGGCATAGGCGCCATCGAAGTCGCCGACCTTGGATTGCGCAGGCCCACCGAACGCCGTCGGCTTCGGCATCGGTGCCCCGGCCTTCTCCGCGGACAGGTCGTACTTGCCTGCCGCCGGCGTGTAGCGGATGCGCACCCGCTGCGCGGCGGCACGCGCCTGCTCGAAGGTTGTCGCCACCACCAGCGCGACCGCCTGGTGGTAGTGGTCGATGTCCGGCCCGCCCAGCAACTTGGCGGTGTTGAACGAGCCCTTGCCGAGCTTGCCGGCGTTGCGCGCCGTGACGATCGCCAGCACACCGGGTGCCGCGCGCGCGGCGCGCAGGTCCATCGACGCGATCCGTCCCTTGGCGATGCCGGCACCGACGACGCAGCCGTACACCGCATCGGGTGCCGCGTCGTGGCGTTCATAGGCATAGGGGGCGGTACCGGTCGTCTTCAACGGGCCGTCGATGCGTGGCGTCGGCTGTCCGACGACCTTGAGCTGGTCGATCGGATTGGTGGTCGCGGGGGTGTCGAATTTCATGAGCCTTCCCTTGTGTCAGGAGGTTCTGGCCTGGGCCAGCACCGCGGCGAGCGTGCGCTCTGCCAGCACCACCTTGAATGCGTTGTCGTTCGTCGGCCTGGCGTCGGCCAGCAGCCGTGCGGTGGCGGCCTTTGCGCCCTGCGGCAGGGCGGCGTCGGCCGCGGCATCGCGCCAGGGCTTGTGGGCGACGCCGCCGAGCGCGACGCGCCCGGCGCCGTCGCGCTGGATCACCGCGGCCACCGAGACCAGCGCGAAGGCGTAGGACGCCCGATCGCGCACCTTGCGGTACAGGTGCGTGCCGCCGAGCGGCGGGGGCAGCGTCACCGCGGTGATCAGTTCGTTGCGCTCCAGCGTGGTGTCGATGTGCGGCGTGTTGCCCGGCAGGCGGTGGAAATCGGCGATCGGAATCACCCGGGTGCGCCCGTCGGGCCGCACCGTTTCGATGCCGGCGTCCAGCAACCGCATCGCCACCGCCATGTCGCTCGGGTGGGTGGCGATGCAGGCCTCGCTGCCGCCGACCACCGCGAGCGATCTGCTGAAGCCGCCGATCGCGCTGCAACCGCTGCCCGGCTGGCGCTTGTTGCAGGCCTGGTCGGTGTCGTAGAAGTACGGGCAGCGGGTGCGCTGCAGCAGGTTGCCGGCGGTGGTGGCGCGGTTGCGGAGCTGGCCCGAGGCACCCGACAGCAAGGCGCGCGACAGCACGCCGTAGTCGCGGCGCACGCGTTCGTCGGTGGCCAGCGCCGTGTTGCGCACCAGCGCGCCGATGCGCAGGCCGCCGTCGGTGGTCGGCTCGATCTTGTCCAGGCCCAGGCCGTTCACGTCGACCAGGTGCACCGGCGACTCGATCTGCAATTTCATCAGGTCGAGCAGGTTGGTGCCGCCGGCAATGAACTTCGCGCCGGGGTGGCGTTCGACGGCGGCCGCCGCCTCGGCCGGCGCGGTGGCGCGCTCATAGGTGAAGGGGTTCATGTGCGCACCCCCGCGACCTCGGAGATCGCCTCGACGATGTTGGAGTACGCGCCGCACCGGCAAATATTGCCGCTCATCCGTTCGCGCAACTCCTCGGCCGACAACAGCGGCCGCTCGGACAGGCTGGCACTCACGTGGCTCGGCACGCCGCGGCGCAGCTCGTCGAGTGCGCCGACCGCCGAGCAGATCTGTCCGGGCGTGCAGTAGCCGCATTGGTAGCCGTCGTGCTTGATGAAGGCGGCCTGCAGCGGATGCAGCTGGGTGGGCGTGCCCAGCCCCTCGATCGTGGTGACCTTGGCGCCCTGGTGCATGACCGCCAGCGTCAGGCACGAGTTGATGCGCTCGCCGTCGACCAGCACGGTGCAGGCGCCGCACTGGCCGTGATCGCATCCCTTCTTGGTGCCGGTCAGGTGCAGATGCTCGCGCAGCGTGTCGAGCAGGCTGGTGCGGTTGTCGAGCGCCAGCGTGTGTGGCGTGCCGTTGACCTCGAGCGTGACGCTCGAACTCGGCACCGAGGTGGCGGGGTTCGCCTGCGGCGCGGGTGCATCGGCGGCTGGCGCGCCGTGGACCGGCGCGCTGACCGCGGCCGCCGACGCGGCGCCCACGATCAGCACGTCGCGGCGTGAAATTGCGATCTCGTCAGAACTGCCCATCTCGTGGCCTCCTGCTGCGGTGGGTGGGGGTCGTTCGGAGATGCGGGCAAGCGGGATGCCCGGTGCGAGATCCAGACTTTGATGCACCGTGCTCCCGATCCGGACTACAAAGCCTGGCGGCGGTCGTCGCCGCGCCACCTTCGGGAGAGCCTCATGAAGCATCGATTCGCGCGGCTGCTGGGCGCTGTCGCCACCGGCGCATGCCTGTCCAGTGCGGCCTTGTCATCTCACGCCCTGGAGTACAGCGTCACCGACCTCGGCACGCTGGGTGGCATGTGGCAGCACTCGTATGCCACCGGCATCAACAACAGCGGCCAGGTGGTCGGCTACGGCTACGACCTCGGGCAGCTGTACGCCGGCAATTCCGTCTACGGCAACTACCAGGCCTTCGTGACGGGCGTGAACGGCACGGGCCTGGCGGCGATCCCGACCTTGGCCAGCGGCAACTGGAGCAAGGCGACCGGCATCAGCGACAACGGCTGGGTGGTGGGCACTTCGGCCACAGCACCCGGCAACGAAGATGAGAACCCTGCCGTGGGCAGCCCTCGCGCCTTCGTCTATCGGGCCGACGGCAGCATCGCGCCGCAGGCGCTCGCGACGCCCGGAACGCACAGCTTCGGCAACGGCATCAACAACAGCGGGCAAGTGACCGGCTCGTACGCCACGGCGGCGGGCACGCAGCGTGCCTTCGTGACGCAGGCGGGCGGCGCGGCCGTCGTGGAGCTCGGCACGCTGGGCGGCGCCAATTCCATCGGCACCGGCATCAACCAGTCCGGCAAGGTGGCCGGTGTCTCCACGGTGGCGGGCGGCCGCGAGGATTCGTTCAATTTCGGGACCACCCGCGGCTTCATGACGAACACCCAGGATGGCGCTCCCTACGGCGTGATGGCACCGATCACGATCGCCGGTTCGGATCCGACGAGCCCGTACCACACGTCGAAGGCCGCCGGCATCAACGACAACGGCCAGACCGTGGGCACGACCGAGGCCGACTACTACACCGACGCATCGGCCTTCGTCGCCGGGCCGGATGGCATCGGCCGCAGGCTGAACATCCATGACATGGGCGAGTTCGAGATGGGCGGCGCCTGGCAGCTGACCAGCCGCGGGCTGTCGATCAACAACTCGGGACAGGTGGGCGGCAGCTACTTCTGGACCGTCAACATGATGGACCACGCCTTCATCACCGGCGCCAACGGCTACGGATTGGTGGACGTGAACACGCTGTCGTTCAACAATCTGGCGGCCGGGGTGCGCGATTGGTTGTTCGTCAACGTGACCGGCATCAACGACCTCGGGCAGTTCGTGGCCAACGGCGACAACGGGCGCGCCTACCTGATCTCGCCCGTGCCGGAGCCGGCCACCGTGCTGCTGATGTTGTGCGGGTTGGGTGTCGTGGCCTGGCGTCGGATACTGAAAGAGCACGCCTGAACATCGACCTACCTGCTCGCGGCAACCACCTTGCCGTCGACAGTTCGAAGCCTGCCGATCATGGGACAAACACATGAGAACCACCGCATTCGCCGCCTGGATCGCACTGATGGGAGCCGCCTGTACGACGCAGGTCCCGACGTCGAGCGAACCGCTCGCCGCGGTGGGCGGGTCAACGCGTGCGACCCTGGCGCCCGTGAAGCCCGTGACCGAGGTGCTGTGGGGTACGCCGGTGACGGACAACTATCGCTACATGGAATCCATGGATCCATTGACCGTGGAATGGATCCGATCGCAAGGGACGCATGCGCACGCCGTCCTTTCGGCCATTCCGCAGCGTGCCGCGCTTGAAGCAAGGATCGCGGCTTTCACGGCCAGCTTCGGGCTGACGAAAGGCTACGTTGCTCGCGGCGGACGAGCCTTCTACGAGGAACGTGCGCCGGGGTCCGATGTCTTCGATCTCGTCGTGAACGACGACGCCGGCAAGCGCAAGATCRTTGATCTCGAAGCACTGCGCGCATCCACGGGTGGCGCGCCCTACGCGATTGACTATTTCGTCGTCTCTCCAGATGGCTCGCGCGTCGCCGCCGGACTTTCACAAGGCGGATCCGAGGCGTCATCGATCTTCGTCCACGACACCGCGACCGGGAGGCTGGTGGCCGGTCCGCTCGATCGCGCAGACCCGGGCTTCGCCGCCTGGAGCTCCGATTCCCAACGCCTCTATGTGACTCGGCTGAAGCAACCTGCCGTCGGCGAAGACGCGTCTGAAAAATACCGCAACACCACGGTTGACTCCTGGAACATGAAATCCGAGCCGATCAGGATTCTGGGTTCGACCGCAGGTCGCGGGCCTTCACTCTCTGCTGACGAAACCCCCGTGCTCGACATCTGGCCGACGTCGTCCCTGGCGATAGCGTCTTCGCTGAACGGCACGCAGAGCGAACTGGCATTGTGGACAGCGCCCGCATCGAGGTTGAACGACGAGAAGCTCGCGTGGGAGCCGCTGGCTGCGCGCACGGACGACATCACGGCGGTGAAGGCGGCCGGCGATACGCTGTATCTGCTGTCGCACAAGAATGCGCCGACGTTCCAGGTGCTGGGTGTCAAGGCGGGCCAGCCGCTGTCGGCGGCCAAGGTGCTGGTGCCTGCGCAGGAGAACCGTGTCATCGAATCAATCCATGTGGCGGCGGATGCCCTGTATGTGCTGGCGCGCCATCGCGCCTATTCCGTGCTGTTGCGCCTCCCGCATGCCTCGGGGGGAATCGAGGAGGTCGCGCTCCCCTTCAAGGGATTGGTTCTCGAGGCGTTTGCCGATGCGCGCCAGATGGGAATAACGCTCAATGTGCAGAGCTTTGTCGTCCCGCCATCGACCCTCTCATACGATCCGACGAGAAAATCCTTTGCCGATCTGAAGCTCGGTGTGACGCCGCCTTACGACTCCAGCCGCTACACGGTCCACGACCTGGACGCCAAAGGGCACGACGGCGTGAGCATCCCGGAGACGCTGATCCACCGCAGGGACATCAAGGGCCCGCAGGTTGTCGTCATCCAGGCGTACGGCGCCTACGGGATTTCGCAGCTGGCCAACTTCAGCTTTCGCACGGCCAGCTTCCTTGAGGCCGGCGGCGCTTACGCGTACTGTCACGTCCGCGGTGGTGGCGAGTTGGGCGAGGCATGGCGCCTCGCTGGAAAGGACGCGAGCAAGCCCAACTCCTGGCGCGACCTGATTGCCTGCGCTGAAGATCTCATTGCACGCGGCTACACGACGAGGGACAAGCTGTTTGCCTTCGGAGGGTCCGCCGGCGGCATCACGTTGGGGCGTGCACTCACCGAACGACCCGATCTGTTCGCCGGGGTGATCGCCATCGTTCCAGGTGTGAACACGCTGCGGCAGGAGTTCCAGCCGGTCGGGCCGCTGAACATTCCGGAGTTCGGAACCATCGAGACGGAGAGTGGTTTCAGGAACCTCTACGCGATGGACTCGATCCAGCACGTGCGCCCCGGTGTCCAGTATCCCGCGGTGCTGATCACTTCCGGGTTGAATGATCCACGCGTCTCCCCGTGGGAACCGGCGAAGTTTGCCGCTGCGTTGCAGGCGTCGGGATCGGTACGCCCCGTGCTGCTGCGAATCGACGCGGAAAGCGGGCACGGTTTCGGAAACACGAAGTCGCAGGACGATGCGCTCCATGCCGACATGTGGGCCTTCGTGTTCTGGCGCGCGGGGCTTCCTGGGTGGCGGCCGCGCCGCCGATGTAGATCGGGTCGCCGACGCCTGACAGGTGACTGAAGGTGTTGGGGCGCCTGGGTCCGTCAACGCCGGTACTCATGCATCACCTCGCGGTCTTTCCCGGATCGCTTGGCTTCGTAGAGAGCCATGTCCGCGGCTTCGATGAGCTGAAGAGATGAGCCGCCGCGTTGCGGGATCGTCGAGGCGCCGCCGACGCTCACGGTAAGGTGCCGGGCCACCGTCGAACCGCCATGCACCAGTTGAAGGTCCCGCACTGCCCCGCGAAGTTTTTCAGCCATGAAGCTTGCTCCGGTCAGCGGTGTGGTCGTCATGATCAGTGCGAACTCCTCACCACCGTAACGGGCGACCAGATCGGTCGACCGGTTGGCATTCAGCTGCAAGGTGCTTGCCACCTGCTTCAAGGCCTCGTCTCCACCCAGGTGGCCGTAGGTGTCGTTGTACAGCTTGAAGTCGTCGATATCAATCATCAACACGGAAAGCGGGCTTTGGTCGCGCAATGACCGGCTCCATTCCAGTTGGATGTGTTCGTTGAAATAGCGCCTGTTGCAGATCTCGGTGAGTCCATCCAAGTGGGTCAACCGCTCCAGCTCGATGTTGGTCTCCGTCAGTTGTTGCTGGCTCTCGCGCAGGGCCCGGTATGCTTCGTCGCGCTGCAACTGGTTCGAGTACGACTTGGAGTGGTAGCGGATGCGCGCGACCAGCTCGATCTGGCTCGGCAGCTTGACGAGATAGTCGTTGGCGCCGGCTGCGAACGCATCGCCCTTCACGGCCGGGTCTTCGGTGGTCGACAGCACCACGATCGGAATCTCGCTGGTGGCCGGATTCGCGCGGTATCGGCGAACCAGCGTCAAACCGTCGATGCCGGGCATGACCAGGTCCTGCAGGATCACCGTCGGCCGGATCTGCTCGGCCACCGCGATCGCCTTCGCCGGATCGGAGCAATAGTGGAAATCGATGCCCGGCTGGTTCAGCAGCGTGCGGCGCACGGCCTCTCCGACCATCGCCTGGTCGTCGACCAACAGCACCATGACGGGGTAGTCCTTCGCCGCGAATGGCGTCGGCGCATCGAGGTTCTTCGTTTCAAGGTTGACCATCATGACCCCCTGGTTCTGGTTTGATGGAAAGCGCAGCGCGCAATCGAGGCGCGATCGCGTCGATGGGCAGGACATCCACCGCGGCGTCCAGCGCTGCAGCGGCCCTCGGCATGCCATAGACGGCGCAACTCGCCCGGTCCTGCGCGATGGTGTGGTGCCCCTGGTCGCGCAATGCCTTCAAACCGAGCGCGCCGTCGCGCCCCATGCCGGTCAGCAGCACGCCGACGACGTCGCCCGGCCACAGGGCACACGCACTGTGGAAGAACACGTCGACCGACGGGCGGTAGACATACTCCTGCGGGATGGGCGTGTACGCAAGTCGCTCACTCGTCACAAGCCGCAGATGGTCATTGGTGGCGGCGAGCAGCACCGCGCCGCGGGTCGGCCGATCACCCTCCCGGGCGACCTGAACCGGCAGCACCGAATGCTGTCCGAGCCACTCCGCCATGCCGGCGGCGAACTGCTCGTCCACATGTTGGACGATGACCACGGCGGCAGGGAAGTCCGCCGGCAGACCGCGCAGCAGCGTGGCCAGCGCCGCCGGCCCACCCGCGGATGCGCCGATCGCGACCAATGGCTGTGGACGGGTCCCGCGCTTCGCCGAAGCAGCCCGGGCGACCATGGCGCTGACCGGGACGCTGTCGCCGATCAGCTTGCCGATGATCTCGATCTTGGCCAGCAGGGGCGCGGCGCCCGCACGGAGGTCACTGCCGACCAGCGCCGGCGTATCGACGACATCGAGTGCACCGTGGCCCATCGCATCGAAGATGCGAGCGGTGTTGATACCCATGTTGGCGGTGACGAGCAGGATGGCGCACGGTGTCTCGGCCATGATTCGGCGCGTGGCTTCGACGCCGTCCATCACCGGCATCAGCAGGTCCATGAGCACGAGGTCGGGCCGCAACTCGGCGCAGCGCTGCACCGCCTGCGCGCCGTTCTCGGCGACCCAGATGATGCGGTGTTCCGGCCGCAGCGCCAGCACGCGCCGCAAGGCCTCCACCGCCATGGCCATGTCGTTGACGATCGCGATCTTCATGCGACGGCCTCGCCGATCAGGTCGGTGGCCGCCTGCAACAGCGTCTCGTCGTGAAAGCTGCCCTTGGTCAGGTAGTGGTCGGCCCCGGCCTCCAGCCCGCGCCGGCGATCGTCGGCGCGATCCTTGTACGACATGATCATCACCGGCAGCGACTTCAGGTTCGGATCCTTCTTGACCAGCGTCACCAGCTCGATGCCATCCATTCGTGGCATGTCGATGTCGGTCACCAGCAGGTCGAAGTGACCGGTGCGCACGGCGTTCCAGCCGTCCATGCCGTCGACGGCGACCTCGACGTCGTAGCCGTGCTGCGCAAACAGCTTGCGTTCGAGCTCCCGCACCGTCAGCGAATCGTCGACCACCAGCACGCGCTTGCGCCTCTTGGTGTCGGCTGCGTTGGCGCCCGGTGACGCCTGGCTCAGGTGGCCTGACGCGATGAGCTTCTGGACCGAACGCATCATGTCATCGATGTCGATGATGAGCACCGGCGATCCATCCTCCATCAGCGCACCGGCGCTGATGTCCTTGACCTTGCCCAGGCGCGGGTCGAGCGCCTGCACCACGAGCTCGCATTCGCCGAGGAAGCGGTCCACCACCAGGCCGTAGATGTCCTCGTGGTCGCCGACGACGATGACTGACAAGTCGCCACCCGCTGCCTTCGGCTCGCCCGCCTGCAGGATCTGGTGCGCAGTGACGAGGCCGACGCGTCGCCCGTCGACGTCGACGTGCTGCCGTCCCTCGAGGACTTCGACTTGCTGCGGAGCGAGTTTCAGGGCGCGAAAGATGCGTGCCAACGGGAAGGCGTACGGCTCGCCGCCGATGTGCACGAGCAGGGTGCGGACAACCGATAGCGTGAGCGGCACTTGCAGTTGAAAGCGCGTCCCGAGGCCGGCCTGCGTCGACACGCGGACGCTGCCGCGCACCTGTTTCACCATGTCCTGCACGACGTCGAGCCCGACGCCGCGCCCGGACACTTCAGTCACGCGCTGGCTGAGCGTGAACCCCGGCAGGAACAGGAACTCCAGCAGCTCGGACTCCGACAGCTCTGCCGCGAGCTCGGCCTTGGCGTGATTGCGCTCGACCACGGCGCGGCGCAGCGCGTCGAGTGCGATGCCGCGACCGTCGTCGGACACGGTGATCTGCAGCGCCCCTGCGCTGTGGCGGGCTTCGAGCTGCACGACGCCTTCCGCAGGCTTGCCCACGGCGCGACGCTGCTCGGGCGATTCGATGCCATGGTCGAGCGCGTTGCGCAGCAGGTGGCCCAGCGGTGCGTCCAGCCTCTCGAGCATGTCACGGTCCACCGGCGTAGCGGCACCGACGATGTCGAGCCGGACCTGCTTGCCGAGCGAGCGACCGAGGTCGCGCAGCATGCGCGGCGTGGACTGGACACCGTCGGCGAACGGCCGCATGCGACAGGCCACCGCTTCGTCGTACAGCCGGCGCGACAGATCGGCCGAGCGCCGCTCGAAGGGCTCCAGGTCGACCAGCCCCTGCGCCAACAGCTGCTCGCACTCGAGTACGCGGCGCCTGATCTCGTGCAGTGCGGCCCGCGATCGCTCTTCCACGGTCGCTGCCGGCCCATCGTCGAGCAGGGCATCGATTCTTTGCACGGACTCGTGCTGCAGCCGCTTGAGCCGCAGCAGCGAGGTGGCGAAGGGCTTGAGCCAGCGAGCGGCCACCAGGGATTCGCCGGCCAGGCCGAGCAATCGGTTCAGGCTGTCGGCGGTAACGCGCACGACGCGGCCCGAGGTGTCGCGCGCGGCCATGACTGTCTGGCGGGTCGGCAGGACGTCGCTTGGCGGCGCCGGCGCAGCCTCGTTCGGCGCCGGGCCGTCTTCGCCATCGGCCTGCATGGCGCGTGTCAGCGCCTCGACAAAGGCCTTCACTTGAGTCTCGTCAGCGTGGTCCGTCCCGGAGGTTCGAGCGAGGCGTGCGAGCAGATCCACACCGCCGAGCAGCGGGTCGATGTGGCTCTGGCGCAATCGCAGCTGCCCTTCCTGTGCGGCGACGAAGCAGTCTTCCATCGCGTGGGCCACGCGCACCGCGACGCCGAGGCCGACGATGCTGGCGGCACCTTTGAGCGAATGGGCGGCGCGCATGCAGGCCTCGAGCTGGTCGGCCGCTTCCGGGTCCCGCTCCAGGGCCAGCAGTCCCGCCGTCAGCAAGGGCGTGTGGTTCTCCACTTCGATGCGGAACAGCTCCAGCATCGACAGCTCGCTGAGATCTTCGCTGCTCAAGCCAGGCTCCGTTCAAGTGTGTAGAACAGCAGTTGTTCGTCGAGAAGGCCGACGGCGCGCTGTTCCCAGGTCAGGACCGCTTTGGAATAGGTCGCCGTCGCGCGGGCGACGGTGGTGGGCACCGCCTGCAATGTGCCCGGATCGAAGCGCTGGACGCCGCGCATTTCATCGACAGTGAAGCCCAGGCGATGGCCGTCGAGGCCGATCACCACCAGGCGCCGTGATGCGAGGCGTTGCCGTGCGTGCCCGGCCTCGCCCGCCTGCGCTGTGCCGACCAGGTCAAGCACGCTGYCCAGCGAGACGCAGACCAGCAGTTCGCCGCGCACATTGGCAACACCCTGCACGACGCCGTCGCGGCGGTTCGGCAGCGAATGAATCGCCGGCAAGGCGACGACCTCCTGGAACACCGGCGTCGGCAAGGCCAGCCATTCCGTGCCGATGCGAAAGATGACCACCGAGCCCGCATCGGCCCGCCGTGCCTCGGGAGCGTGTGCCATGTGGCGGGTGCAATCGGCGAGGTAGTCGGGTGGCGCTTCCCGATCCAGCAGGGCCAGCGCGGCGGCGGCACGCGCCGGGTCGACAGCGATGATTGACGCGGCCTGCATGTCAGGCCTCGCCGCCTCGATGCAGCCGGCTGGCCCGCCGCTGCAAGCGCTGCGCGCCGGCCGTGTCGCCCTGCTTTTGCAGCAACAGCGCGAGGTGGGTCAGCGCCTCGTGGAGATTCGGGTCCAGGTAGAGCGCCTTGCGGTACTGGTCGGCAGCATCGTCCGTCTTGCCGCTCGCATCCCGGACCAGGCCGAGCAGGTTGAACGCCTCGGCCGTGGGACCGTGCTCGCGCAGATGCGCTTCGCAGTGCGCCGCGGCCTCGGCGAGGTGACCCTGGTCGGCAAGGCGCCGTGCGTGGTCGATGCCCGTCGACGCATCGGCCCGTGCAGACGCCCTCGGCGCGGCAGCGGGCGGCGCCGCTCGGGGCCGAGCGGACTGCGGGGCCGCCAACGCCGGCGCTCGGACGGGCCTGGATGGCGCAGGGGTTGCGCGCAACTTGATGACGCTGCCGGGCACTGGCCCCTTGCGGAAGGCGAACGCGAGCGGAAGCTTCGCAGAGATGAATCCGTGGTCCGACAGCAGGGCCGTCTCCGACGGGCCGACGAACAACCAGCCCCGCGGCGCGAGCAGCCGGCCCAGCACCGCGAGGGCGCGGTCCTGCGTTGCGCGGTCGAAGTAGATCAACACGTTGCGGCAAAAGATGACGTCGTAGAGTTCCGCTCCGGCAACCAGGCCGTCCAGCAGGTTGCCGTGCCGAAATTGCACCAACTGGCGCACCGTGTCGGCCGGACTGTGGCCGCCTGCGGTGGCGACGAAATGGCGATCGCGGAAAGCCAGGTCGTTGCCGCGAAACGAATTGCGGCCGAACACTGCACGCTGTGCTCTCGCCAGCGCACGGTTGCTGATGTCGACGGCATCGATGCGCAGCGCGCTTGCCTGGAAGCCGGCGTCGAGCAGCGCCATGGCCATCGAATAGGGCTCTTCTCCCGTGGAGCACGGCACGCTCAGCAGGCGCAGCACGCCCTGTGCCTGATGGGACGACCCCTCATCGCGGACCAGGCGCGCCAGCGCCACGAAGGACGCCGGGTCACGGAAGAACCAGGTTTCCGGAACGACCACCGCCTCGATGAGTTCCTGCAATTCGGTGCCCGAGCCGCTGAGCCGCTCCCAATACGCCTGTGCGTCGGCCAGCCCGCAGGCCGACAGCCGCTCCTGCACCGCGCGCTCGACGGACGCCGAACCGATGGAGGCCGCGTCCAGGCCCATCGTCTGCTTCAGCAAGTGCTCGAAACGGGCGGTGTCCATCACGCCGCCGTGGCCTCGTCGAACAACAGCGCACGCAGCGACGGTGGCAGCAGGCGCTGCACCTCGATGCGCTGGATCAGCCCGCGCGCGTCGGCAGTCACCCGGCCGAGATAGGACGCCGCGTCGACGCTGACGCCGGGCGCTACGAAGTCCTCCGGGTCGCGACGCAGCGTTTCTGTCGCCCTTTCGGCCAGCAGGCCGAGCAGGTGCGGCCCGCCGACGGGGTCGGGGCCAGGGTGGGGGTATTGCACAAGAACGATGCGCGTGCTCAGCCGGTTGGCCGACGGGCGGCCGAGCGCGAGTTCGCTCAGGTCGATGACCGGCACCGGGCCGCCGCGGTATTGGCACAGGCCGGCCACCGACGACGGCGCGTGGGGGATCGCCTTCACGCCGAGCCGGGGCAGCACGGCGACGACCTGACCCGCATCGAGCGCGTAGCGTTCACTGCCCAGCTGAAAGAGGAGGAATAGCATCCGGCGGGCCCTCGCTCATCAAGCCTCCACCAGTTTGAAGCGCGAGACGCCGCTGCGAAGGCCACCGGCGGCCTGGTGCAAGCCGTCGATCGCCTGCCCCGACTGGCGCAGCGAGTCGACGGTCTGCTGGGCGGCTTCGGTCAACTGTGTCAGCGCCTGGCTGATCTGCTCGGCGCCACTCGCCTGCGYCTGCACGCCTTCATTGACGGCCTCGAAGCGCGGCGCCAGCGCCTGCACCTGCGCGATGATCTGCGACAGCTGCGCGCCGACCTGCTGCACCTCCTGCATGCCGCGGCGCACCTCTTCGGAGAACTTGTCCATGCCCATCACGCCGGCCGACACAGCGGACTGCATCTCCTTGACCATCTGCTCGATGTCGTAGGTGGCGACGGCGGTCTGGTCGGCGAGCCGGCGGATCTCCGTGGCAACCACGCCGAAGCCACGCCCGTATTCGCCGGCCTTCTCGGCCTCGATGGCCGCGTTCAGCGACAGCAGGTTGGTCTGGTCGGCCACCTTGGTGATGGTGGTGACGACCTGGTTGATGTTGCCGGCCTTGTCGCTCAGCACGGCGAGCTTGGCGTTGATGGCCCCGACGGCCTCCATYACGTTGTGCATGGTCTCGGTCATGCGCTGCAGGCCTTCCTGCCCGCCGCCCGCAAGCAGGGCGGTCTCCTCGGCGACGTGCGACACCTCGCTCATCGTCTTCACCAGCTCGCGCGAGGTGGCGGAGATTTCCTTGGAAGTGGCGCCGATCTCGGTGGTCGTGGCGGCGATTTCGCTGGCGGTGGCCTGTTGCTCCTTGGACGTGGCGGCGATCTCGGTCGCCGAGGTGTTGACCTGGATGCCGGACTGCTGGACCTGGCCAAACAAGACCGTCAGTTGCTCCGTCATCCGGTTGAAACCCTGCGCCAGCGTGCCGAACTCGTCGCGCCGCTCCAGGTTCATCCGCTGAGTCAGGTCACCGGTGCTGATCGCGTCGGCGGCGGTGAGCAACCGGCCCAGCGGCCGGGTGATCGATTGCAGCAGCACATGGCCGAGCGCCAGCCCCAGCAACAGGGCCGCAGCGAGACTGACCACGATGGCCATGTTGGCTGTGGCGACCGATCTCATGATCTGCCGGCCTGACTCCTCGGCATCCGTCATGTTGTAGTCGACGATGGATTGCACGGCGGCGCGGATCTTTTCGAACTGCGGGTCGAGCTGGCTGTGCAGCAGCGCCCGGGCCTGGTCGTTCTTGTTGGCCGCGCTCAGCTTCAGGATGTCCTCCTGCGTGCGCAGGTAGGCATCGGCGGCGTGAAGGCTCTTGAACGCGTCGTAGTTCTCGCGATCCCCGGCCGTGAAGATGGTGCCCTCGTAGCTCCTGGTCAGGTTCTCCAGCCTGGCACGGTTGGCCCGCAGCTTTGATTCGACCTTCCGGGCCTCGGATTCTTCCGTCTCGAGCACATGCTCCTGGGTCAACGTGTAGTTCTCTTGCCAGGCGGCCATCAACTGACCGCTGTGCAACATGCCGGGCAGGGCCTCCTTCTGAAGGGTGGTCGCGTCCTGTGCGACGTGCGCGAGGCAGGCGTAGGCGACGGCGCCCATGACGATCATCAGCGCCAGCACGGCGGCGAAGCTGGCGAGAATGCGGTGCCGTATGGTCCAGTTGGCCATGAAGTTCGGTCCCTCACCATGATTTGCGCCTCACCCGGCCACAGCGGACAGGTCGACGTAAAGCAACGGACCATACGCCCTATCCAACGCCTTTTCCATGCGCCGCCGCACATAGGGCCAAATCTTCGCGCTCTCGGGCGTCAAGCGAGCGTTCGAGCTGGCGCTCTCGCTCTCGCTGCATATTCAGGCGATCCAGTGAACGCGTGTCGAATTCGCGGCGCCGGGTAGCGGCAGCGATTCCGCTTCGGCTGTGACCGCATCGCGATCTTCGGACGACATCCGCTGCCACGGCTGGACCGTGACGTCGCGGCCGGCGCGGCGCCACGTACCGACAAGTTCGCCGTCGAGCATGATGGCGCCGGGCCAGACGCGGGACGTCCACAGTGCAGCGCGACGGTCCGCCTCGGGAACCAGCAGCTCGCGATCCGCGCCCTGGAGGAGGAAGTACGCGTCCCCGCTGGGCAGGAGCCGCACGCCTTCGACCGGCCCGGCGATCGCCCGAAACCCGGCCTCCTGCTCCGCCAGGATCCAGGCGTCGCCGGCCGGCGTCCGCACGGCGACGAGGTCTGGCGCGAGTGCCTTGTGCGCCGCCAGTGCGGCGACCTTCGAGATCCCGGCCCACGCGGCGAAGCCCTCAGCCGTAGCGGGACCAAAGACGTGCAGGTGCCGGCGTGCAAGCTCGAGTTGTGCCTGCGCCGGGTCCATCGCGGGCCGCTCGACGGTCCGGACGGTCGGCCGCTTGGCACCGTCCCAGCGAATCAGGACGGTACCGGTCGCTGCCGCATAGCGCAGCGAGTTGGGAGCGACGTTCATCCCTTGTCCTGCCTCGGCGTAAGGCATCGCCCGTCCGTCGAGCCATTGGTGCAGGCGATCGGCGAGATCCTCGGCCCTGCGCCGCTGCGCACCGCCGGCCGGCAGCCTGCCGAGCGAGAAGACGGCTCGATCTTCGGCCGCGACGGCGTAGGCGCTGAACCGGGGACCCCAGAGCTGGACAAGGGACGAATCCGCCCAGGCTTCGGGCGTCGTGCCTGCAACCCGGGCATGCAGCGACAGGACCGCTGCTCGCGGCACGCTGTCCTGGAGGCCGGCGAACGCTGCGCGCCGCACCGATGCCGCGCCGGGTGACAGCCGCATGGCGAGCCCGTTGGCGTCTCGTCGATGGCCCAGGATCTGCTGCCGTGTCAGCTCGAGAGGCCGCAGTGTGTGCATGCCTGTCATTGTCCACCGCGGCTCTCCGTGTGTCCGCCCCCAGGGTTTCCACGATGGCCCCCACGCACATCGCCGATGCCCCGCCGATGTGTCCGCCCGCCATTGAGTCCCCGCCTCGTCGAACAAAGACTGGTCCGTTCCCGACCGTGCACCCGGCGGTGACCCGCTGGGGGCGCATCGACATCCTGGTGAGCAACGCCGGCATCCTGCGCGACAGGAGCTCGCGAAGATGTCGCTCGACGACTTCAGGCTGGTGCTCGACGTGCACGTGATGGAGCGCCGTATGCAGCCGCAGTTGACGTTGGAGAGAATGTGAACCTCGCGGGGGCGGACATACTCGACTTGATTCCAGATCAGGTCGAGGAAACCTCTGCCGTTCTTGTGTCTGCGAGCGGCGGCCTTGCCAGATCAACACGAGCACCGAGGGGGAAATATTGATGCAATGGCGTCGTCGCTTGCTGCGAATTGGCGTGGGTGTGTCCGGCGGTTGCCGGCTCCTGTTGTGCCGGGTGTCGTCGGCACTGGTGGCAGTGCCGGCCTTGCTGGCGGCATCGTCGACTTGGGCCGGCTGCGATCTCAAGCAGATGGAGATCCCGGTGCGCGTGGTCGACCAGCGCCCGATTGCAATCCTGACCCTCAACGGGACCGAGGTGCCGATGCTGGTGGACAGTGGCGCCTTCTTCAGCATGCTCAGCGAGTCCACCGCGACACAGCTGAATCTGTCGTTGCGCAGTCTGCCGTATGGCATGCGCATCGAGGGCTACACGGGGCGCATCCATGCGAAGCTGACACGCGTTCAAACCCTGGGACTGCTCGGGGCTGAATTGAACAACGTGGAATTCATCGTCGGTGGCAACGAGTTGGGCGCCGGCATCATGGGGATTCTGGGCCGCAACATTCTGTCGATGGCGGACACCGAGTACGACCTGGCGCACGGCATCGTGCGCCTGAGTTTTCCGAAGGGTGCGTGTGCCGAGACCAACTTCGCCCATTGGGCCGGCGAGGCCCCGGTGATCGAAGCACCGCTTGGGACGACCCGGCATGACAGGGACACGGCCATCCGTGTGGCAGTCAGCATCAACGGCAAGCGCACGATGGCGCTGATGGACACCGGAGCGCCACATACGTCGTTGACGCTGGCGGCTGCCCGCCGCGCCGGCATCGACGAGGGCAGCCTGACGCCTCTGGGGCGCGTCGGCGGTGCGGGGGAAGGCCGCGTGAAGTCGTGGGCAGGCCCCGTCGCGTTGTTCGAACTGGGCGGGGAGAAGATCGTCAACACCCGCCTGGAGATCGACGATGCCGACGATTCGGAGCAGGGCATGCTGTTGGGGCTGGACTATTTTCTGTCGCACCGCATCTATGTCTCACGCCTGCAGGACAAGGTCTACGCCACCTGGAATGGCGTCGCCCCGTTCGCGTTCGCTCGAGCGGCCCCGGGCGAGTACGACGCTCGTTATGCAGCACTGCCGAAAGATGTCGGGAAGGACGATGCCGATGCCTTGGCGCGTCGGGGATCCGCTGCCATGGCGGCGGGGAACTACACGCGTGCCCTGGAAGACCTGAACCGAGCCTGCGAGTTGGCACCCGAGGTGGCCGACTACCTGTATGCCCGGGCGCGGCTGCATCTGATGATGCGCAAGTCACAGGCCGCGCTCGCCGATCTGGACGAGGCCTTGCGACTTGATCCCCAGCTGAACGAGGCGCGCTTCCGCCGCGCCTGGGGGAGAGTGGCGCTCGACAATCTATCGGGCGCGCAGGCTGATCTTGCACAACTCGACGAGGTTTTGCCGCCATCCTCTGCCCTGCGTGCGGACATGGCAGAGTTGCACGCCGTGCTTTCCCAAGCCCCGCAGGCTCTGCGGCAATTCGATCTCTGGGTGAATACCCACCAAAGAGACGCGCGCCTCGCCAGCGTTCTCAACAGCCGCTGCTGGATGCGCACGCGGCTCAACATGGAATTGACGCTGGCCCTGCAGGATTGCAAACAGGCGGTGGACCTGGATGAGGGGTCGGCGGCATATCGCGACAGCCTCGGCTGGACCTACTTGCGCCTGGGAGATGCGGCAAAGGCCAAGGCGGCCTTCGATGGCGCGATCAAGGTGCAGGCGCTGCCCTTTTCGCTGTACGGACGAGGTCTGGCGAAGCTGCGTCTGAACGACAGCACCGCCGGACAGCAGGATCTGGCAGCGGCCCGCAAGCTGAAACCCTCGATCGACAAGGACGCGCGCACGGAGGGCTTCGATTTCGTGGACGACGTGGCGCCGCCTGGGGTTTCGGGGTCGTGAGGATCACCGCCCGATCCGCGCCTGTGCCTGAGCCTCGACGAGGTCATGGCGCACGCCGGCGAGACCGTGCCGGCGTCGGGCCGGAGCCGTACCGGCTGGAGCTGGCCGAGGCCGAGCTCCAGCAGGCACTCTAGGCTGCGGCGACGGACTCCGCCACGAAGGCGGCGTAGGTGCGCAGCGGGCGTCCCAGGATCGCCTGCAGGCGATCCACCGCGCCGTCTTCGCCCCGCATGCCCAGCTTCTGGATGCCGGCCATCATCAGGCGCATGTCGTAGGCCAGCCAGGCCGGGCCGAACGACGCCATCTGCCCTTCGAAGGCGGCCACGTCGTCGCCGCCGTAGGCGATTTCGCGACCGAGGGCGGTGCTCCAGGCCTTTGCCGCGGAAGTGCCCGTCAGCGCCTGCGGGCCGACCAGGTCCAGCGTCACGCGCGGGAGCGGTGCAGGCGCCCCGTCACGGCGCAACAGCTCGGCGACGGCGAGGTCGGCGATGTCGCGCGCATCGATCATCGAGACGCCGGCCGTGCCGATCGGCATCGGGTAGACGCCGTAGCCCTCGATCACCTGCCGGACCGTGCCCTCGTTCTGCATGAAGTAGGCCGGACGCAGGATGGTCGCCGGCATGTCGAGGCTGTCGATCATGCGCTCGACCGTGTACTTGCTCGTGAAGTGGGGCACGTTGGTGTACTGGTCGGCGTGGATCACCGACAGGTAGACGACGCGCTCGATGCCGGCCTCGCGCGCCAGGTTCAGCGCGATGAGGGCTTGCGTCACCTCATCGGGCGTGACGGCATTCAGCAGGAACAGCGTTCGCACCGACGACAGCGCGGCGCGCATCGAGGGCACGTCGGTCAGGTCGCCGACCACTTCGGTGACGCCTGCGGGGAAGCTGCGCTTGCCCGGCTGGCGAACGAGGGCCTTGACGCTGGCGCCGGCGCCGGCCAGGCGTTGAACGATGAGGGAACCGATGGTGCCGGTGGCACCGGTGACGAGGATGCTCATGTGAATCTCCAGGGAATGATGGATCGGGTGGTTCAGAGGGATCAGCGGGAGAAGTCCGCCACGACCTTGCCGGTGCGCGAGGTGGTGCGATTGCGTTCGATGGCCGCAGGGAGGTCRTTGAAGCCGACCACCTCGCTGACCGGCGACTTCAGCGTGCCGGCGGCGACATCGGCCGCCAGCGTTTCCAGCAGCGCAGCGTCCGGCTTGTTCATGAACCACAGGCCGCGGCGGCCCGCCGGGGTGCGCGCCAGGATGTCGGGGGACGAGGTGCCGACGATGGCGCCGTTCTCCGCCAGGACCTGCCACGAGCGATCGAGGACCTCGCCTCCGACGTAGTCGAGCACCAGGTCGATGTCCCGGGCGATGTCCTCGAAGCGCTGGGTCTGGTGGTCGATGACGTGGTCCGCCCCGAGACCGCGCACGTACTCGACGTGGGCGGTGGCAGCGGTCGCGAAGACCTCGGCCCCCGCCCGTTTCGCGTACTGCACGGCGTGGCCGCCGAGCCCACCCGCCGCGCCGTGGATCAGGATGCGCTGGCCGGGGCGGATCGGACCCGCGTGATGCAGGCTCTGCCAGGCCGCCACGGCTGCCACGGGAATGGCGGCCGCCTGGACATCGTCGAGGCCTGCCGGCGTGCGAGCCAGGTTGCCTTCGTCGACCGCCACGACATCGGCGTAGGCGCCGAGCCTGCCCGGCGCTCCCATGACGCGATCGCCGACACGAAAGCGGGAGGCGCCGGGGCCGACGGCCTCGACCACGCCCGCCAGTTCGATGCCCAGCACGGCCGGCAGTTGGAGCGGGAAGGCGTCCCGGACGTAGCCCTCGCGGACCTTCCAATCGATGCCGTTCACGCCGGCGGCCCGGACCCGGACCAGGACCTCGCCGCGTCCGGCTTGCGGGCTGGCGATCTCGGCCACCTCGGCGGCGCTGGCGCCTCCATAGGCCCGGATCAGTACGGCGCGTTGTCGAGTGGTGCTCATTTGAAGTTCCTCGTATCAGGTTGCGATGACGAGAAGATAGACCGTTGCACTGATAAAACGAAGACGCCAGAATGTAGATACACCGTTTCAAATATGGAACACCATGGATCTGAACGCACTGGCCGACTTCGCGCTTGTCGCGACGAACGGGGGGTTGGGCAAGGCGAGTCGCGCCAGCGGCAAATCGAAGGCGACCTTGTCCCGGCGCATCTCGGACCTGGAGGAGCAACTCGGCGTGCGGCTCATCGAGCGCAGCGCCCGGGGGCTGAAGCTCACCGAAGCCGGCGAGCTGTTGATGGCTCGAACCGAAGGGCCGATCCACGAGGTGGCCGAAGCCATGACCGCGGCCCGGGAGGGGGTGGCCATGCCGCGCGGACGCCTGCGTGTCGCCTCGCCCGTGCTGTTCTCGCAACTGGCGATGGGGCGGATCAGCGCGGAGTTCTGCGCGGCCTACCCGGAGGTCACGTGCGAGGTGGTGGCCGAGGACCGCCTGGTCGACCTGGTCGAGGAGCAGTTCGATGTCGCCATTCGCATCAACCCGAGCCCGGACAGCAGCCTGGTGGGGCGGTGCTTCGCGAAGGACCGGCTGGTCGTCGTGGCCGCTCCCTCGGTGCCGATGCCTGGCCCGGGTGCGGTCAGGGCCGTTCCCGGCATCGTGTCCTCAAGCTTCCAGCCGACCCATTGGAAGCTCGACGACGGACGGCTGGTCCTGGACCCCATCCCGAAGCTGAGGCTGTCCTCGTTCCTGATGGTCCGCGACGCGGCCGTCGCCGGCGCCGGCGCAGCCCTCATCCCGCAGTCCATCGCATGGAACCAGCTGACCCGCGGGGAGCTGGTTCAGTGGGGGACGGTCTCGGGCGTGGAGGTCGCGCTGTGGGTCCTGCACACATCGAGGCGACTGCCTGCGCCGAAGGTCCGGGCGTTCGTGGAGTTCATGTGCAACCGGTACCCGGAGGAATCGCTGGTGCTGATGGGGTGAGGGGGGTGATCACCCGCCGATCAGGTCGAACTGCTCCCACGGCCCGATCGCCGTCCGGTTGGCGATCAGCGGTGCGGCGCCCGCGCTCTCGGCCGTCACGTAGCGGTTGTTGACCAGCGCCCGCAGCGTGACGCTGCCGTTCGGGTTGCGGATCAGCTGGAAGGTCTCCCACAGGCCGATGGCCGTGCGGTTGGCGATCAGCTGCGAGTTGCCGGCGTTGTCGGCGGTGACGAGCTTGCCGTTCGCATGCGAGCGCAGCGCCACGTTGCCGCCGCCGGCATCCAGCAGGTCGAACTGCTCCCAGCCGCCGATGGCCGCGCGGTTGGCGATCAAGGCGCCGTCGCCCGCGTTCTCCGCGCACACATAGGCGTTGTTGACGCGTGCCCGCAGGCTGACGACCCGGCCGGTGACCGGCGTCGTGCCGCCGGCCACCGGCTGCGTCGGGCGGGTGGGCGTGAGCGCGATCTGGCGCTTCAGCATGCGGCCGCCGTCGGCGGTGAGGCGCAGGTAGTAGTCGGACGAGCAGGGCGTGCCGTCTTCGTCGAGCGCGAGCATGCCGGAGTTCGACGGCAGGAAGGCCGTGGTCTCGGCGGTCTTGGCGATCTGGTTGCCCTCGTTGTACTCGTCGAACATCGAGATGTAGATGCCCTGCGCGCCCACCCGCACCATGTTGTAGAACTGCCGCCACATGAAGTCGCCATGGGCCCGCTGGCGCGCGCCCAGGTCGCCCGGCAGCACGCACGGCTGGTAGTCGATGCCGTGTGCATTGCAATCGGCCTGGTCCTGCTGGTTGGCATTGGCGTAGAACCAGTCGGAGCCGGCGGCATCGCCGATGCGCCCCACCATCCACGGCGAGATCATGTTGAAGGCGTGGTACACGTCGAGGTAGCCGGCACGCGAATCGCTGTTGCCGTTGCGCCACCAGGTGGGCACGCCGCCCATCACGTAGCAGCCCTGGGCCTTGAACCAGTTGATGACGTCGAGGCAGGCTGCCGCCGGCCACGGGTGGTTGTCGTCGTTGAAGCCGAAGCCCCAGATGCCCACCACCGGGCGGCCGTTCTGCTTCGCGTAGGCGGGCGAGGCGACCAGCGCCGCCATCTTGTTGGTCCAGTCGGCCTTGATCTCCGGCTGCATGTTCGCCCAGCCGCTCACGTCGTACATGATGTAGAACTTGCGCCCGGTCGCCTCGGCGGCAGTGCGCACCTTGGTCGCCATCGCATCGCGCGTGGCGCCTTCGCCGCCGTTCGGGTTGAAGCGCTGCAGTGCGGCGGTGTCGCAGCCGTTCTGCTGCATCCACAGGAAGTGCGTGTTGACGGTGGATTGGTCGTACGACGAGAACAGCGTGGCGGGCGAGCCGTTGTTCAGGTTGCCGTAGTCGCTGCGGTAGCCGGCGGCGTAGTCGCGCATGTCGGGCCACGCGCTGATGGCCTTGTTCGACGGCGACGGCGGGCGGCCCCAGTCGTTGGACCAGTGCCACCAGCCGCGGATCGGCGCGCCATCGCCCGCGCAGGCGAACCAGCCCTGGTAGCCGACGGTGATCTTGCCGACCACGTCGCCGACGGGGCTCGCGGCATGGGCCGCTCCGGTGGCGAAGGGCAGGGCGCCGGAGGCGGCGCCGGCGGCGGCGGATCCGAGGAAAGTGCGGCGGGTGAGTGTCACGTGGGCTCCAGGTCTGAAGGGTGCGGGCGGATCCTAGGCAGCCGACCTGTTCAGATCTGTGTGCGTGTGCGTCCGTTGCAACGCGATGTATGGGCGAAAGTGGATACGGTTCCACTCTGCGCCTGCGCGCCTGTCGTCACGCGATGTTTCCAAATCGCGGTGCAGCGGGGTTCAGGTGCGGTCCTCGTCGAACTGCTCGGCGCCGTCGACCGGCCGCAGCCATGGCTCGCGGCGCTTGACCCAGAGCTCGTAGCTCGGCACCAGCGGGGTGGGGGCCTGCGACAGCAGGCCGAGCTTGATCTCGGCCTCTTGCTCGTCGACGGAGAACAGCCGCGACCCGCATCGCGTGCAGAAATATCGCCCCTTGAAGTGGGCCGTGTCGCCGGCGTGCTCGAACTGCGGGGTCGGCCAGATGCCATAGAAGGTGAAGGCCGAACCGCTTTCCTGCCGGCAGTCGGTGCAGTGGCAGATGCCGACGCGCAGTGGTTCGCCCCGCACGGACACCCGCACTTGCCCGCACAGGCAGCTTCCCGAAAATGCTTTCATGGTCGAGCCTCATCCTGTCCAATCCACACGGACGATCAAACCTTGCAAGGACTCGCCATGTCAAGCACGTTGCCGAGCAACAAGTCGATGCCCGCTGCGGCCGTCATTCCGGTGCTGCCGTACCCCAGCGTTCCCGAGGCCACTGAATGGCTGTGCAAGGCCTTCGGCTTCACCGAGCGCCTGCGGATCGGATCGCATCGGGTCCAGCTGAATGCGCCGGCGGGGCAGGGCGCGGTGGTGGTGGCGGCGCGCGGGCCGTCCGCCGAGGCCACCTCGGCTTCCGTGGTGGTGCGGGTGCATGGCGTGGACGCGCTGTTCGAAGCCGCGTGCGCCCACGGGGCCACGGTGATCGGGCCGCCCCAGACGCACGTCTATGGCGAGCGCCAGTTCACGGTGGCCGATCCCTTCGGCCATGTCTGGACCTTCTCCGAATCGGTGGCGGATGTCGATCCGGCCGCGTGGGGCGGCGAGTACCTCGGCGAAGGCGACTGAGCTGCATCACGCGGCGCCAGCCCGGAATGCGGCCTTCATCCGCGCCTCCAAGGCCGTTGCATCGGCATCCCGGTGCGTGGCGCGCGCCGCGTGGATCGCGAGCAGATAGGCCCGACGCGTCGGCCGCGCCGCAAGGTTCTGCTGCGCCAGCGCCCAGGCCTGCTCCGGGGCGTCGCCTGCACCCAGGTAGAACTCGGCCGCGTGATCGGCAAAGGCGAGCGGATGCCTCGACAACAGCGCCTCGAAGCCACGCCTCGCCCGCTCGATCTCGCGCTCGCCGCGAGTGCGGTGCCCGGCGCGGACGTGCAGTTGCCCGAGCAAAGCCAGGGCCTCAGGTTCATCGGTGTGCTGCGTCAGGCGCTCGAGCCGCGCCGTCGCCGCCGGCTCGTCGCCACGCCTCACCTCCAGCTCGGCGAGGTGGATGTTCGCCACGACGAAGGCCGGCAGATGTCGCACGGCCTGCGCATACATGGCCTCGCCGCGCACCGGGTCATCGCCTTGCTCGGCCCACATCCGGCCGCGCATGAACCAGGTCCATGCATGGGGGAACGGCGAGGTCGTGTCGAGCTCGTCGAGCGCGGCGGCGTACAGGCGGTCGGCCTCGTCCAGGCGGCCCACGGCGGCATACGCGGTGGCCAGTGCGCTGTGCGATGCGAAGCCGGGGCGCCTCGCCACGTTCGACTCCAGTGGCGCGATCGCGTCGTGCGCCCGCCCTACCGCGACCAGGATCGACGCGCGCTGGGACGCCACCTTCTCGCCCTCGGCGCCAGCCCGCGCCGCGGCCTCCACGTCGGCCAGCGCATCCGCGAAGCGATGCACCGCCGCACGGCTGCGTGACCGGCGGAGCAGGTCGTCGGCGGTGTGCACATTCCGTTCTGCGAGGTCGACGACGCGGTCCAGCGCCGCGTAGTCGGCCAGCGTTCGCGAGCGCAGCAACAGCAGCTCGTCGATGCCCGCATCCCCCGCGGCCTGCGCGATCAGGTGGTCGAGGTTGGCGATGGCGATCGCGCCGTCGGTCGTCGCCGCCAGGAACGGGAACACGGTCGTCGAATGCCGCTTGTCGTCGTGGTCGACCCCGTCGTCGACGGTGTCCGGCGTGCCGCGGATCAGCAGCGAGCGGAACACGCCGTTGACGTTGTAGTTCGGCGTGCGGCCGCCGCAGTCGTTGACCGGTGCGCCCTCGGCCGCCGACTCCACCGCCAGGTAGCGGGTGCAGGTCGAGACCCGCGAGTCCACCCACAGCCTGTCGTCGGCCAGCAGCCTTGCCAGCGGCTGGTAGCGCGCCGGCGTGTCGTCGCCGCGCGCGGCCAGCCACTGGTTGCCGAGGATGCCGTCGAAGCTGTCGTACAGCGCCAGGTTGCGGCCGATCTCGGGCGCGAACTTCTGCCAGTCCACCGGGTCGGCGCGGTTGTACTCCTCCTTCATCGCGTCCGCGTCGTCGCTCGAGCCGATGGTGTGCAGCAGCGCATTGCCGGTCAGCGCGCGCCCCATGCGATCGATCGGCTTGCCCAGCAGCGGGCGGCCCGGTGCGGGCCGTTGCCGGTAGGTCCGCCCCCAGACCGCCAGCAGCGGGCCGCCCTGGTTCACGACCGACAGGTCCACCGAAACGACCAGCGCCGAGGTTTTCCATCCGGCCAGGAAATTCTTCGCCGGCTCGCCCTGGGTCTGGCGCCACTGCGCGAACACCTGCGCGGAGGTCTCGGCGTCGAACGCGAAGCAGCCGGCGGCATCCTTCGGCGCCTTGCCTTTCTGGATCGCATCGGCCGCAAGGTTCAGCGCGGCGCGCGTGCCCTTCACGTTGTTGAAGTACGGGTCGTCGCGCAGCCCGGCGAACACCCTGAAGCGCTTGTGGCGGCCTTCGAGGCCCTCGGCCCGGCTGGCATCGCCGCGCAGCTCGTCGCGGATGTCGCCAGGATCGCCCGCCCAGCATTCGGCCGCGTTCGCGACGTTGAAGCGGCACAGGATCGTCGTGCTGCTGGTCGTGCTGCCGAAGCGCGGGCCGCTGTCGACGTGGAACACGTACTGGACCTGGTCGGAGAACTGGCGGCCGACGATGTCCATCACCAGGTTCAGCCGCCGGCCGTCGGCGGAAGTCCAGGCGTAGAGGTCGCCGATGTCGGCTGCCGGGTCGGCGATCACGGTGGGCGTGTCGAGGTGGTCTGCCGCCTGGGCGGCCGGCGCCATGCCCATCGCGGCGGCGAGGCAGGCCAGGGCGCAATGCAGTCGGGTGTTCATCGTTCGGTGTGGATTGATGGAGGAGCTGCCAGCGTAGGCACTGCACGCGCAGCCGACTTGGCAAAAACTGCTGTCGCCCGCCCCCGGCTCCTAGAATTGCAGCCACTCCACCACCCGGCACGCCATGCCTGCTGCTCCGTCCGAAGGCCCCGCCGCCGACCGCGACTACCGCCCGCTGCGCGGCGCGTGCGGGCTGCACCTGATTCGCTGCGCGTGCCGCGCGGGTGCCGGCGAGCGGCCCCGTGACGAGGAGCACCGGGCGTTCTCGGTCACGCTCGTCGAACGCGGCTTCCTGGGCTACCGCACGCGCGCCGGTCGCGCAGTGCTCAGCCCCGGCTGGCTGATGCTCGGCAACCCGGGCGAGGGCTACGTCTGCTCGCACGAGGAAAGCGACGGCACCGGCGACGATTGCGTGGTGCTGTCGGTCTCGGCGCGGGCCTTCGACGACGCATCCGCTGCGCTCCGCCTGCCGGGCTTGCCTGCGCGCTTCGGCCGCGCGGCCTTGCCGCCGTCGCCGCGGGTGTCCGCGCTGCTGGGATCGCTGGCGGACGACGGCATCGAGGGCTTCGCGCTCGAAGAAGCGGCGCTGCAGGTGATCGGCATCGTGCAGGGTTCGCTGCACGAGGGTGCGGCACCGGCGGCCGTGTCTCGGCAGGACGAGCGGGCGCTGGCCGCCGCGCACTGCATCGAGCGCCGCGCTGCGGAGCTGCTGACGCTGGACGACGTGGCTGCCGCCGTCGGGCTGAGCACCTTCCACCTGATGCGCGTCTTCAAGCGCTCGATCGGCGTCACGCCGCACCAGTACCTGATGCGCGTGCGCCTGCTGCGTGCGATCGACCTGCTGCGGGACACGCAACAGCCGGTGACCTCGATCGCCTACGAATCCGGCTGGTCGGACCTGTCGAACTTCACCCGCACGTTCCAGCGGGACGTGGGCTGCTCGCCGGGGCAGTTCCGGCGGGGCGACAGGAGGCTCCTCGACGGGGCGCCGGGCGCCTGACGTTTGGTTGCAAACGGGCGCATCTCCGTCACGGGGCGGTCAACACTGGGCGGCAGCCCCATCCCAGAATCGCGCGGCCTTCCGGCCTGACGTGAGACTGCGAGAGAACAAGATGAAAAAGGGAACCGCCCGTTTGCATGGGATCAGCAGCTTGCTGATGTCGTTGTGCTTGACCGCTTGCGGCGGATCGTCGGGCGACACGCCGGCGCCGCCGGTGGGCAATGCGCCCGCTCCTGCGCCATCTCCGGCACCGACCCCGGCGCCCGCACCAGCACCCGCGCCCGCACCCGCACCCGCGCCAGCGCCAGCGCCAGCGCCAGCGCCCACACCCGCTCCGGCTCCTGCACCAGCACCAGCACCAGCACCAGCACCAGCACCAGCACCCACGCCGGCCCCGGCCCCGGCCCCGAGTCCTGCTCCGGCACCCGCACCCGCACCCGCACCGGCACCGGCACCGGCACCGGCACCGGCACCGGC
>NZ_JBFUFQ010000025.1:0-47854 GCF_056403355.1 Rhizobacter sp. P2_H3
GCGCAGCGGTGACCAGCGGGGTCGGCGGCGGCGGGGTGCGCGTCACCGGCTTGACCGGTGGAGGCGGTGGCGCCGGCGGCGTGGGCGGCGCCGGTGGCGCGATCAGGTTCACGAAGATCGGCGCCGCTTGCACGACGGCCTCGCGCACCGCAGGCACTTGCAGGATCGCCCAGCCGGCACCCAGGTGCAACGCGGCAATGCCGGCGACGACGGCACGCAACTGCCCCGGCGACAGCCCGTCGGTGCGCACCGGCCGGCGGCTGAGCGGCGGCAACGGCGGAGGCGTCGCGGAGACGGGAACGGCGGCCATGGTGGGGGTGGGGTGCGGCGAGGGACAACTTCAAACAACTTCAAAAACTTTAACATAAACAAGAATGATTCTCATTGTGTGACCTTGAACGCGGTCAACCGAGGGGGATGCAGTTCATTGCGTGAGGGTTTTCGAGTGAGACATCCGGCCGGGTTGAGCCGCCGAACCCGGCTTCCTAGACTCCGCCGCTCCTATCAACTCGAAGATCAGGGGTGTCTCATGAAACACGCACGCGGCTGTCTGTTGATCGCCTTCAGTTGGGCGATCACGCAGCCCTCACTGGCCCGCTATGTCCAGTCCGATCCCGTCGGACTCGCCGCGGGCACCAACACCTACACGTACGCCGACAACGACCCGCTGCGCTACGTCGATCCGAACGGGCTGTGCCCTTGCGGGGAATCGCTCGATGTCCTCCAGTTGGCGCGCTCGGACCGGCGCGACTGGAGCAAGGCCGCCGATCGGTCGGACGTCAACAGGGCATTCGGGCCAGGAACCTACAAGTGCAACCTGTTTGCCGACGAGCAATTCGAGACTGCCGGGTACCACTTGCCGAACATCGGTGGCGGCGTCCTCGCACGTGCACTGGAGATGTACCCGCCCGGCGCGCAGAGCCTGTCAACGTCGGACTACACCGTTCCCGGCTGGCCAGTCGTCACGGGGCCGGCGCAACCCGGCGACCTGCTCGCATGGCAAGGGCACGTCGGCATCGCATCGACCAACGGCCGGTCCATTTCCGCTTCACCAAAAGGGGTGACAGAGAATGACTGGGGATTCCGCTCGGGACAGACTCCCGTCATTCGCCGCTGCACATGTCCAAGATGAACGGCCTTCGGCTCTGGCCGCGTGGGGCCATCGTGACACTCGTTCTGACCTGCGTCGCGCTCACCAGCGTGTCCGCGTGGGTCTACGTGCACACGCGCGAAGCCTATCGCGCAGTGGGCTTCAACGATGGTCGCCTCCACGAGCGCGAGTTGATGCTCGACAAGATTCGGCACAGCACCCGGCTGGAAGCCTGCAGCGCTCGCTCCGCCGCATCGGCCGTCGAGTTCGTGTCGGTCAAGGCCGAGTCGGTCTACCTGCATGTGGTCGATGGCGGCCATCTCCGCTTCTGCCAGTGAATCTGCCAGTGGAATCGCCGCGCCAATGAAAACGGGCCGCGCGAACGCGGCCCGTCGGTTCAAGCCCTCACGTCACTTCGCGACGATCACCTGAGCCTCAGTCCCGGCCTCGCGCCGCAGCATCACCAGGAACCCGGTCTGCGACGGCGACGCCGCCGCGCCGCCCACCGGCGTCAGCGTGTCCACGCGCTGGATGCGCAGGCTGCGCACGATGCCGCTGCTGTCGCCGTTGACCGCGTAGCGCGGCTTGGACGGCGTGAAGGTCATCGTGGCGAACGCATCGGTCACGTCGCCGCTGTAGTAGTTGTCGTAGCCGATCGCGGTGAAATCGAACTGCTGGTCCGGCGTCAGGCCCAGCGCCGCGAGCGGCACCGTCATGATCATGTTCGCCGAGTTGAAGTCCGCATCCGCGTAGTAGAAGGCGCCTCCCGCGCCGGTCGCCAGGTTCACGACATTGATCAGGTTGATGCCGGTCGCACCGAACCCGCCCTGCTCCGCGTTGTAGACCGCGAAGTCCGGCACGCCGTCGCGGTCGACGTCGATGTCGACCTCGAAGCCCGCCGGGTAGTTCGGCGTCGCGCGCCGCCCGAAGGTGCTCAGCGCGAACTGCAGCGCCCCCGCATCGGCCACGTAGCGCACGCCGATCGCGCGCATGTCGACGAACGCGAAGTTGTCGCCCGGCTTCGGCAGCTCGGCCGGGTCGGCCTTCTTGCTGGTGCCGGTGAGCGCGAAGATGTCGAACTCGCTGTCGGCCGCGCCGACGTTGCCCATCAGGATGATGCCGCCCGGCCAGTTCGGGCGCACCGCTGCCACCGCGAGGTTCTGCGCCGCCTTGCGCGGCAGGATGTGCCACGGCACGCTCAGCAGCTCGGTGCCGGCGGTGAGCGTCAGGTAGCCGTCGTACTCCGGTGCGTCGAACAGGTCGCCGCTGCCGCCTTGCGCGCCGGCCTCCAGCGTCCAGTCGGGCAGCTTGGCGGGGTTGACGCGCAGCTTCACGGTGACCACCGCGCGGCCTCCCGCCGCAACCTTCACCGAACCCGGTGCCGAGATCGTCACCGCGCCGCTGGCCTGGTCGTCGGCGAAACGGAACGCGCTCTTGATCGCGAAGGTCTTGGCCGTGGTGCCGAAGTTCTCGACCACCAGCTTCTTCTCGTACTCGGCCGGGGCCGACACCTCCTGCGCGCCGAACGACAGCGCCGCCGACAGCGAGGTCGGCTCATAGGCGATGGCCTTCAGCGCCAGCGCCTTGTCGACCCGCACCTCGCCCGCGCCGATGCGCGTGATCGGCGCCAGCACGCCGGGCAGCAGCGCCGGGTTGGTGTAGATCTGGTTCATCGCGCTGTTCATCAGCATCGCCTTGATCTGCAGCGGCGTGCGCGCCGGGTACTTGCCGATCAGGATCGCCGCAGAGCCCGCGATCATCGGCGTCGCGCCCGAGGTGCCGCCGAAGGCTTCCTCCTCGGTCCCGCCACCGGCCACCGCCGACACCGAGGCGCCGGGCGCGCCGATCTCGGGCTTGATGGTCTGGTAGCTGATGCTCGGGCCGCGCGCCGAAGTGCTGGCCATGCTGCCGACCAGCGGCGTCTTGGTGCCGTCGCTGACCGTCACGTTGACCGGTGCCGCGATGTTGGCCTTGATCTTGTTCGACGTCGACTGCGTGATCACCAGCGTCGGCACGAAGTGCGTGCCGCCGCCGTTGCTGAACGACACCGCGTCGCCGGGGGCGACCAGGCCGATCAGCACGCCGGTGGCACCGGCCGCGCCGGCCGCATCCACCTTCAGGCTGACCGAGCAGGTGCCGCGGTCGATCAGCGCCACCTTGCCGGCCGGGTCGGCCAGCAGCGGCGTGCCCGGGCAGGCGGTGCCGACGAACACCACGTCGCCGCTGAAGCCGCCGGCGATCGGCGCCCAGTCGACCGTCGCGGTGTTGCCGTAGGTGCCGGCGATTGAGGCCGGCGAGTTGATCTTCAGGCCGAAGGCGACGGCGCTCGGCACCTGCGTCTGCGCGACGCTGATGGCCCCGGGGGCGATCGACGGCGAGCTGACGATGTACGGCTTGTTCGCGGCATTGCCCGCGGCCACGACCGCGACGATGCCGGCATCGACCGCCGTCGAGATGGCCTCGGTGGAGTCGTCGATGTTCTGGCCGTAGTCGGAACCGAGCGACAGGTTCATCACGTCGACCGCGTCGGACGGATCGCCGTCGCCGTTCGGGTCGATCGACCAGTCGATCGCCTTCAGGATCGCGACGCCGTTGCAGCTGGTCGCGACGGCGCTGCACACGCGCAGTGCCAGCAGCTTGGCGCCGGGGGCGACGCCCTTGTGGGTGCCGTCCAGGCTCTTGC
Source organism: Rhizobacter sp. P2_H3 (assembly GCF_056403355.1). Taxonomy (NCBI): domain Bacteria; kingdom Pseudomonadati; phylum Pseudomonadota; class Betaproteobacteria; order Burkholderiales; family Sphaerotilaceae; genus Rhizobacter; species Rhizobacter sp. P2_H3. The sequence goes on from NZ_JBFUFQ010000025.1 coordinate 3,774, forward strand.
CGCCGATGATGTCGGCGACGTGCGTGCCGTGGCCCTGGAAGTCGATCGGGTTCGGGTCTTCGGTGCGCGGGCCGTTCGGCCACACGTCACCGACGAAGTCGAAGCCGCCGACCACCTTGCTGGTCGGGAAGACGCTCGGGTCGATGGTGGTGTTGCGCGGATCGCTCGGGTCGGTGCCGTAGGCCTTCAGGTAGGCCTCGGGCGTGCCGGCACCGCCCAGGTTGCGGTGCGTGTAGTCGATGCCCGAATCGAGCACCGCCACGCGCACGCCGGTACCGTCGGCACCGGCCTGCTGCGCCGCGGTGGCGCCGATGTACGGCACCGTCTCGGCGAGGCTCATCTCGTAGTGGTTGACGCGGCGCACCTTGGCGACGCCCGGCAGCGCGGCGATGGCCTTCAGCTTCGAGGCGTCGACGCGCACGGCGATGGCGTTGTGGGCCATGTGGACGCGGCCGAGTTCCTGGGCGCCGAACGTGGAGAGGCTGGCCTGCAGCGCATCCTGGTGCGACAGCACCGTCTTGCGGTGCGCGGCCAGCGCCTCGCGCGTGGCCTGCGGCGCTTCGCGCAGCGTCTTCATGCTGAGCGTGCGTTCGGTGGTCGATGCGGCAACGGCGAGCTGCGCGGCGGCGGCGGCCACCGGCGCGTCGGTGAGCGTCACCCACACGTCGACCGCGCCGGTCGCCTTCGACAGCCGCGTGTCGAGCACGTCGACACGGCCGCCGGGCAGCGCGGTCTGCTGAATGGTGCGCACCGGGGCGTCGGCGAGCGGCGCATCCGCGCCGGCGGCGGCATCGGGCGCGCCGTCACTGCTGCTGCCGCTGCCTCCGCCGCCGCAGGCGGCCAGGACGAGCGCGGCAACGACGGCCAGCCCGGACTTCCAGGAAATTCGGATAGACACGAGACACTCCTTGTGGGGCACGTCCACCCGATCCGTCCGACTGCCTGCAAGCAGGACCGGGACAGCGCAGTACACGGGTGCGTGCGACTGCGCTGTGCGTGGGGTTGATGGGAAGCTGGATGCTCGGTGGCGCAGCTTCGGTGTGTCAAGGCGTGACATTTCCTTCCCCCTAACCCTGGGGGGAGCGGAAAACCCTGGGTCATCGGACCACAGCGGAGGAACCCCACGGCGCGAGGCGGCAGGTATGCTCGCGCGGATGAAGACCCTCCTTCGCTGGCTCCTGCTCGCCGCAGCGCTGCTGCTGGTGGCCCACCTCTACCCCGGCGTCACGGTGACCAGTTTCGGCTCGGCGATGCTGGCCGCGCTGGTGCTGGGCCTGCTGAACGCGCTGCTGCGGCCGATCCTGGTGCTGCTGACGCTGCCGGTCACCGTGCTGACGCTCGGGCTGTTCCTGTTCGTGATCAACGCGCTGATGTTCTATTTCGCGGCGCAACTGCTCAGCGGCCTGGCGGTCGCCGGCTTCTTCGCGGCGTTGATCGGGTCGTTGATCTACAGCTTGTGCGGGGTGGTGATCGATGCCGCGCTGGAGGCGGTGTTCTCGTCACGGGCTGGGTGACGGTCGGCCGTGCTCAGTCGAGTGCCACCCGGCACTCCTGCTCAGGATTCCAGCGGAGAACCTGGTCGCGCATGCTGAAAATCGCCGTCGTGAAAGCGGCCGTATTCTGGTTGACTTGATGCGCGCTCAGTATTGAAAGGTTTTCCAGATAGAGCTGCACCATGGACAGCAATTCCTGGTGATCGACCAGAAACACCTGTTGAGTCTCTTGAGACAGGTAGTCGGCGTGACGATAGAAGGTCGCGTACGCGGCCTTCGCATCTCCGTCGACCTTGCACTGCTGCCCCATGTCATCAAAAGCCCGCACGCAATCTGATCGGAAACTCGACGCTTCGCGGTAGAAGCCTTCAGGCTCGACGTACCGATAGTTCTCGGGCTCGTACTGCCGACTCTTGATCTTCGTCGCCAGTTGGCTCAATGCAGTACGGCATGCTGACTCCAGGTTGCGGGCGACCCGTCCAACTTGTGAGGCGACTTTCTTCATCGCGCTACCCGCGGCGTCTGCTGCAATGCCAGCTCCTTGCGCGGTGATGTTGCCCGCTTCGATCATCTGGAGCGCGGCTCCATGGCTGAGCCTTTTCGCATGGCGTACAGAGTCACGACGCGCTTTGTCCAGGATGCCTGTTGCGCCCCCCAACCCCTGCGCAGTGATGCTGCCTGCCTTGACCATCTGGAGCGCAGCGTCGTAGGTGATCCTCTTCGCGTGTCGCACCAGGTCACGGCCCGGTTTCTGGACAAGTTTCACCGCCTCCCGCGCACAACTTCTGGCATGTGCCACGCCCGCACATACCCGCTGAGCCGTGTTGCTGTTCTTCAACCCATCCAGGGTTCTGCTGGCGACATGGAGAACTGAGCAAAGTGTCGTACTGATGGTTGACGGCATGACTGGACCTTGCAGTTGGGTTGTTCCTTGCAGAGATCCGGGCGATGCACCGTGGAAATTACGTACGACACGTCTCATCTCTGCGTGCCGTGAGTAACAGGAGGCTGCCCATCGGTTCCCGCGCTCCTGCTGCCGTTTGTCAGGCCGCCCGCGCCGCCTCCACCCCATCCGCCTTGAACATCGCCTTGATGCCACGCACCGCCTGCCGGATGCGTGCCTCGTTCTCGATCAGCGCGAAGCGCACGTGGTCGTCGCCGTGGTCGCCGAAGCCGATGCCGGGCGACACCGAGACCTTCGCCTTCGCGAGCATCTGCTTGGCGAACTCCAGCGAGCCGAGCGCGCGGTACGGCTCGGGGATGCGCGCCCAGATGTACATCGAGGCCTTCGGCGTCTCGACCATCCAGCCGGCCTCGTGCAGGCCCTTCACCAGCACGTCGCGGCGGCGCTGGTACTGCGCGGCGATGTCCTTCACGCATTGCTGGTCGCCCTCGAGCGCGGCGATCGCCGCCACCTGCAGCGGCGTGAAGGTGCCGTAGTCGTGGTATGCCTTGATGCGCGCGAGCGCCGCCACCAGGTCGCGGTTGCCGACCATGAAGCCCACGCGCCAGCCGGCCATGTTGTAGCTCTTCGAGAGCGTGAAGAACTCGACCGCGATCTCCTTCGCGCCCGGCACCTGCATGATCGACGGCGCCTTCCAGCCGTCGAACACGATGTCGGCATAGGCCAGGTCGTGCACGACGAAGATGTCGTGCTTGCGCGCGAGCGCCACCACGCGCTCGAAGAAGTCGAGCTCGACGCACTGCGCCGTCGGGTTGCTCGGAAAGCCCAGCACCATCATCTTCGGCTTCGGGTAGCTGCCGCGGATCGCGCGCTCCAGTTCGGCGAAGAAGTCGACGCCCGGCACCAGCGGCACCGAGCGGATGTCGGCACCAGCGATCACCGCGCCGTAGATGTGGATCGGGTAGCTCGGGTCGGGCACCAGCACGGTGTCGCCGCGGTCCAGCGTCGCGAGCATCAGGTGCGACAGGCCCTCCTTCGAGCCGATCGTCACGATGGCCTCGCTGTCGGGATCGATCGCGACGCCGTAGCGATCCTGGTACCAGTGCGAGATCGCGCGGCGCAGGCGCGGAATGCCCTTCGACGTGGAGTAGCCGTGCGTGTCGGGCCGCTGCGCCACCTCGGCGAGCTTGGCGACGATGTGCGGCGGCGTGGGCCCGTCGGGGTTGCCCATGCTCATGTCGATGATGTCTTCACCGCGCCGTCGCGCAGCGGCGCGCAGCTCGGCAGTGATGTTGAAGACGTAGGGGGGAAGGCGGTCGATGCGCGCGAAGCGGCGCTGGCCTGCAGACGAGGACATTGAAGAGGACTTTCACGTGAGCGCCCGGAACCGTCCGAGCGACGTGAGCCGCGTGAGGCGGCCCGGCGGGGATGGTAACCGGGCTGAGCGCGACATCGCGCGACGGCCCCTAGTAGATGCCGCGGCCGCTCAGGGTTGCAATCGCCGCCTCCCGCCTCTCCTGCAAATCAACGACTTCAATGCGCATGTTCTGCAATACGGTCTCGAGTCGTGTCCTGTCAATCTCACGCCGGTTCGCTGCCGCCCCGCCCATCTCATTCAACGCTTCGCGGAAAGGCTTGATGGACTTTCTGATTGCTTGGCTCTCTCCAATTGATTCGATGTAAGCGAGAAGGGCCTTGAGCGCACTTTTCGGACCCTTGCCTTCTTCATCCATCAGTCTTTCGGCGCAATCGAGACCGTGAATCAGCAACGCGGTCGCAGGCCGGTTGGCGAAGTCTCTCCGGGTTTTCCGGGTGATGTTGTACGGGTGCAGCCCTGCGTAGGACTTCACTCCGCAGCAAGTTCGCGCGTTCTCTCGGGATTTCCTCACCTTCCCGGCCGTGTCATCGCGATACCCCGTCCCCGTCGACGACCCGTCTCGTTTCGAGGTCCTCCTGAACACTTTCCGCAGCATGCTTACTCCTCAGGCCACCCGCACGGACCCACGTCCGTCGCGTCCCTGAGTAACAGCAACCCTCCCCCGAGTTCCCTGACCGCAGCCCGGCCTTCAGCGCCGGCGCGGCTTCACGCCGGCATTGGCAGTCCGCACATCCGCCCCCCGCACCTCGAACCTCACCACCTGCAGCAGCGCCCCATCGCGCCCCGTCAGCTTCAGCTCATGCCGCCCCGGCCACGGCGCCCAGTGCAGCCGCTCGCCCTGCCCCAGCGCCTTGCCGTCCATCCACCAGGTGCCGGCCTCGCCTTCCAGCACGATGCGCTGCGCGGCGGGCGGCATGTCGGGGTCGATCGCGAAGATGCTGCCGTCGCGCGGGCTGGCGATGCCGAAGCGCTGCGCGCCGCGCACCTGCGTGCCCGCGCTCCACAGCGCCTGCTCGGTGCCGGCGACGAACACCTCGTCGCGCGCCGCCTCGCGCCGGTCGTCGAAGCGGATCGCCATCGGCACCACACCCGCCGGCACCGCCGGCTGCTTCGATGGTGCGCCGTCATGCAGCGCGCGCACCAGCACCTGCCACACCGGCGCGGCGCCGCTGACGCCGCTCACGTCGTGCATCGCCTCGCCGCTCGCGTTGCCGACCCACACGCCCACCGTGTAGCGGTCGGTGAAGCCGATGCACCAGTTGTCGCGCATGTCCTTGCTGGTGCCGGTCTTCACCGCGGCAAAACCCTTCGTGACCAGGCTGCTGTCCAGCCCGAAGGTGCGCGCGCGCGCCGCGTTGTCGGCCAGGATGTCGGTGACGAGCCAACTCGCCGCCGCGCTCGCCACCCGCTTCGGCGTCGCGGCCGCACCGCGCAGCACCGGCGGCGAGAACAGCCCGCCGTTTGCCAGCGTGCGGTACGCATTCGTCAGTGCCAGCAGGCTCACGTCGGCACTGCCGAGTGCCAGCGAATGCCCGTAGAAGCCGCCGGTCTCGGGCAGCGCCAGGCCCAGCGCGTTCAGCCGCTCGACCAGCGCATCGGGCCCGAGCATCGCGCCCACCCGCACCGCCGGCACGTTCAGGCTCGCACCGAGCGCGGTGCGCGCGCTGACCCAGCCCTTGAACGCGTGGTCGTAGTTCTGCGGCAGGTACAGGCCGTTGGTGGTGGCCAGTTGCGCGGGCGAATCGTCGAGCAGGCTGGCCGGCGTGATCAGCCGGCGCTCGAAGGCCAGCTCGTAGACGAAGGGCTTCAGCGTCGAGCCCGGCTGGCGGCGCGCCAGCACGCCGTCGACCTGCGCCGCGTCCGAGAAGCTGCCGCTCGAGCCGACCCAGGCCCGCACCTCGCCGCTCGCGTTGTCGAGCACGACGATCGCACCATCCTCGACGTTGCGGCCCGACAGCTCGGCCAGCTGCCGCCGCAGCGTGTTGACGGCGAAGCGCTGCAGCCGCGCATCGAGCGTCGTGCGTTGCACCGTCGCTTGCGTCGACCCCTGCATCGCCCCCTCCCCCACCACCTGCCGCGCGAAATGCGGCGCCAGCTGCTCGCCCAGCGGCATGCCGCCCTGGCGCAGCAGCGCGGTCTGCGCGAGCGCGGTGACGCCCTTGCAATCGAGCTTCTGCAGCTGCAATACGCCGCAGGCGCGCTGCGCGACGACCGCCGGCGTCGCGTTCGGCCCGCGCAGCAGCGCCGCCGCGATCGCCGACTCGTCGACATCCAGCCCGCCCGGGTGCTTGCCGAACAGCGTCTGCGACAGCGCATCGATGCCGACCACCTCGCCGCGGAACGCGACCCGGTTCAGGTAGGCCTCGAGGATCTCGCTCTTCTTCCAGCGCGCATCGAGCCGCGTCGCGGTGACGGCCTGGCCGAGCTTCTGCGCGACGCTGCGCCCGCCGACCGGCCGCGCCAGGTCGTCGTCGAGCAGGCCGGCCAGCTGCATCGTCAGCGTCGATGCACCGCGCGTGCGGGTGTTCCACACATTGGCCCACGCGCTCTTCGCGACCGCGCTCCAGTCGACGCCGCTGTGCTCGTAGAAGCGCCGGTCTTCGCTGAGGACGATCGCCTGGAGCAGCGCCGGCGAGACCTCCTGCAGCGGCACCCAGGCCAGCCGGCGCGCGCTCCTGTCGACGCGCACCGTCTGCAGCGGCGTGCCATCGCGGGCGAGCAGCGTCACGTCGGACGGCTTCCACGCAGTCTTCACCTCGCTGAAGCTCGGCAGCGCCTGCGCCGCGGCCGCTGCGAACAGCAGCGATGCGGCACAGACTGCAAGCTTCACGGCGCGACCTCGACCGCCGCGTTCGGCAGTTCCCCGAAGCTCTCCGGCGCATACATCGCCTCGACGCGCGTGGGCGGCAGCGCGAAGCGGCCGGGGTTGTTCAGCCGCACGGTGTACTCGATCACGTGCTTGCCGCGCGGCAAATAGTCGTAGTAGCTGCGGAAGGCCTCGAAACTGCGCTCCTCGTACACCGGCCAGGTGCCGCTGCGCTTCTCGCCCTGCGTCGCGATCGCACTGTCGCGGCCGAGGCCCGAGCCGAGCAGCGTCGCGCCGCCCGGCACTGGATCGCTGACCACCACCCAGGTCATGTCCGACTGCGCATCCACCTCGACCCGCACCCGCAGCACGTCGCCGCGCGACCACTTCGATTTGTCCTTCTGCTCGACCGCAGTGACCGTGCGCGCGAGGCTGTAGCCGGCGCGGATCGGCTCCTTCAGCGGGATCGCCGCGAGGCTCTGCACCGTCAGCCACGGTTTGCCGGAGCCCTCCTGCGACACGCTCAGCGTGCCGGCCGAATCGGGCCATGGCAGCTTCACGACGCCGCCGTCGGCCGACTTGCCCCAGTCGATCGCGACCGGCGCACCGCCGGTGCCGGCTACCGTGCGGCCCGCAACCTTCGCCGACTCGAACTTCGCCGAGAACTTGTCGAGCGCGAGCGATCCCCACAGGTTGGCTGTCGTCGTGAGCCAGGCGCCGCCGCGCTGGCGGCCAAGGCTGCCGACCACCATGCGCGGCAGGTCGTCGCGCCAGGCCGGGTCGTCGAGCACCGCCAGGATCAGCCGCGCCGCGTTCGCATCGGCGCTGTCCATCAGCCACCACCAGAAGTCGTCGCTCTCGTTGCTGAAGCGCAGCGTCGTTCCGGCATAGGTGAGCCGGCTGCGCAGGATCTGCTGCACTTCGTCCAGCCGCTTGGCCTGCTCGGGCACGCCCTGCACGCGGCGCAGGATGCCGAGCCAGTCGATCACCGCGGCGGTCGGCCACTGGTTCGGCGTGATGTTCACCGAGCCCAGCATCTTCGGCTGCGCCCGGCCGTAGCGCGACAGCGCCTCGATGGCCGCGAGCTTGCGCACGTCCAGGTCGGCCCGCGGCGACCAGAACTTGCGTTCGATGCGGCCCTCGACGAACGCGGTCAGCCCGTCCAGCATGCTGTCGCGCGCGGCCGGCGGCAGCTCGAAGCCGGCCTCGTTCGTCGCGGCGAGCACGTAGGCGGTGAGCCGGTCGCTGCCGCGTGCGCCATCTTCGGCACGCGGCGGGAAATAGCTCGCGAGCCCGTCGCTGTCGAGGTAGGTCGGCAGTGCGTTCGCGACGCCGGCCCACAGCTTCGCGTCCTTCAGCCCGACCGACTTCGAGGTCTTCTGCTCCAGGCAGATGAACGGGTAGGTCTCGAAGTAGCGGCGGATGCCGGGCAGCGCGCCGGTCAGCTTCGGCTGCACGCCGATGTTCAGGCCGCCGCGCTTGGGGCCGCTCGCCGGCAGCGCATCGGCCGGCGCGGCCACCGGCAGCGTGAACGGGCCGTCGAGCTGCGACAGCGTCGCCTGCAGCACGCGCACCGGCACTGCGGCGCTGACGAGCTGCGTGAGCTTCAGCCTGTCCTTCGCCTGGTCCTTCGCCTTGTCGCTGCCGGCGAGTTCCTCGGCGCCCGCTTCCCACGCGATGCTGAACACCTCGGCCGGCACGTCGACCGGCCAGGTCAGCTCCTTCGCGCCGCCGGCCGGCAGCACTGCCTCCTGCGGCGGCAGCTCGATCGGCGTGCGCACGATGTCGGCACCCCGTTCGCCGCCACTGTTCGCGCTGCCGGCGAGCGTGGCCCGCACCTTCATCTCGTGTGTGGTGGTGTTGCGCAGCGTCAGCATCGCGCTGAAACGGTCGCCGTCGCGCACCAGCGGCGGCAGGCCCGACAGCACCTGCAGGTCCTGCGTCACGCGGATGCTGGTGCTGCCGCTGCCGAACTGCTGCACGCCGGCATCGGCCACCGCGACCAGCCGGAAGCTGGTCAGCGAATCGTTCAGCGGCACCTCGACCACCGCCTCGCCGTTGGCGTCCAGCGCCACCTGGGCCTTCCACAGCAGCAGCGTGTCGAACAGCTCGCGCGTCGCGTTCTTGCCGCCGCCGCCGCCGGCCGCCACCGCCTTGCGGCCGTAGTGGCGCCTGCCGATGATCTCGCTCTGCCCGGTGGCGGTCTCCACGCCGAGCGCGCGCGGCTTCAGCATCGCGCCGAGCAGGTCCCACGAATCGTTCGGGCGCAGCGCCAGCAGGCCCTCGTCGACGGCGGCGAACGCCACCTCGGCGTTCGCGAGCGGTTTGCCATCGTGCAGCACCTTGATGCGCGCCTTCGCGGTCTGGCGCACCGCGTACTGCGGCTTGTCGGCCGTCACGCTGACGTCCAGCCGGTGTTCCTGCACGCCCACCTTCAGCGCCGCGATGCCGAGCTTGAAGGCCGGCTTCGACAGGTCGACCATCGCGGTCGGCGCCTGGTACTCGCGGCCCTCGTACCAGAACGAGCGCACCCAGTTCAGCGGCTCCTTCCAGCCCCAGCTGAAGAACGAGTACCACGGCACCTCGCGGATGCGCCCGCGCAGCACCAGCACGTCGACGTAGACGTTCGGGCCCCACGACTTCTCGATCTTCAGTTCGACCGTCGGGTCGTCGCCGCGCAGCGTCAGCACGCGCGTCGCGATCACGCCCTCGCGCTCGACGCTGACCAGCGCGGTCGCCTCGCGGAACGGCATGCGCACCTGCAGCCGCGCGGTCTCGCCGGGCTCGTAGCTCTTCTTCTCGGGCAGCACGTCGATGCGATCGTCGTTGTCCTGCGCGAACCACAGCTCGCCCTGCTTCGTGACCCACACGCTGGCGGCCGATTCGGCGACGTGGCCGGCCTTGTCGCTCGCCTTCGCGATCAGCTCGACCTGGCCGGCGTTCTCGAGCGCCGCATCGCACAGCAGCAGGCCGCGGTCGTCGGTGCTGCCGCTGCACACCGTGCCGAGCTCCTTGACCTCGGTGCGGTTGTCGTACGCGTAGAAGCCGCCGACCATGCGCTTGCGCGTGCTGATCACCTGCGACAGCCGGCCGCGCACCTCGACCGCTTGGCCCTTGATCGCCTTGCCGGCGGTGTCCAGCGCCAGCACCTGCAGCTTCACCTGGCCGCGCGCGCTCGCCCACGAACCGGTCTTCACGCCCAGCACGACGGCGCTCGGCCACAGCGCGACGGTGGTCGACGCGGTCTGCACCTCGCCGTTCGGGTCGTTGAAGGTCACCTCGGTGACCAGCTCGCTCGGCCGCTTGATGGCCGGCAGGTCCTTCACGGTAAGGCTCGCGGCACCGTCGCGGTCGGTCGTCAGCGGCAGCTTGTCGGCCACCACCTTGCCGCTCGACTCGGGCGCGCCCTCGTCGCCGTCATCGCTGCGCGCGGCCTGCTTCGGATCACGCGGCGGCTCGAAGCTGAATTCGTCGTAGCCCGCGAAGCCGCTCGCGCGGCTGCGCAGCAAGGCCGTCAGCCGGGCCGGCGCCTGCGCCATCCCGCCGCCGGCGAAATAGTTCAGCTGCACGCCGATCGGCAGCTCCTTCGGCGCGACCGGCACCTCCTTCGGCCCGCTGACGCGCGCATCGACCAGCGGCAGGCGGAACTCCTCGACGCGGAAACTGCCGGCCGACCAGCTGCTGCGCTCCCGGTCGCCGCCACCCTCGCGCTCCAGCGTCACGTCGTACACGCCGAGTTTGGCAGCCGGCGGGATGTTCCAGCTCGAGGCCGCGCTGCGCGTGCCGTTCCAGCTCAACGGCAGCGTCACTTCCTGTCCGCTGCCCTGGTGCACGATCTTCAGCCGCGTCGGCAGCTTCTCGGCCGGCACCGCGGCCAGGCCGCTGCTGGTCTCGCGGCGCATGAAGTGCTTCATCGACACCGTCTCGCCGGCACGCAGCAGCGTGCGGTCGAACACCGTGTGCGCCTGCACGTCGGGCTGCGCATCGTTGCTGGTCGGGAAGCTGAAGCGCCAGGTCTCGATGCCTTTCTGCCAACTGCTGAACACGAAGGCGGTGTCGGTCAGGCCCTTCGGCGTCGGCTTGCGCGCGGTGACGAAGAAGCCGCCGTCGGCCGGGCATTCGCCGGCCCGCTCCAGCGCCTGCTCGATGCGCGCCAGGCCGTTGGCATCGGTGCGGCCGGCCCACAGCCGCTGGCCGCGGCAATCGTTGACCGCGATGTCGGCATCGGCCACCGGCTTGCCGCGATCGAGCGTCGTGACCCAGACCACGCTGTTCTCGCGGCCGAGCTTGAAGTGCACGCCCAGGTTGGTGACCAGCACGCCGGCGCGCACGTACATCGGCGCCTTCTTGTCGAGCAGGGCCTCGCCGAGGCGGCGCGATTCGATCTCGACCACGTGGTAGCCGGGGTCGGCGATCGGGATGCCGACCACCTCGAACGGCCGCGGGTCGCCGCCGGCGAGCTGCGGCAGGTCCATGCGCTTCACGTCGGCGCCGCCGTTCAGCAGCGACAGCTCGCGGGTCTCGACGACGCGCTCGCGGCGGATCTCCTTGCTGCGGCCCTTGCCGTCGACGACGCGCTCGGTCTCGTAGTGCTGCGCGGCCGGCAGCCCGGCCTCCTTCGCGGTGATGCGGCTCTCGTGGTAGCGGGCCACGCGGGCATACCACTGCAGGATGTCGGCATCGGTGCGCAGCGTCTTGATGCGCACCGCGCCGCCGCCCGCGGCCGGCCGCAGGTCGCCCTGCACATGGCGCAGCGTGACCGGCAGCATCGCATCGGCGTTCAGCTCGATGACGCCGAACGGCGCGGCGGCGAACTTCGCGATCGGCGGCGCGTCGCCGGTCGCGACCTTCAGCGGGAAGCTCGCGGCATTCGCGAGCGCGCGGCCCGAGCTGTCCTTCAGGTTGCGCGGCAGCTCGATCGTGAAGGTGCTGCGCTCGGGCAGCGGCATCGGGAAGCGGAGGCTGTCGACCTCGGCCGCCTTGTCGTCGGCATCGAACTCAGGCGCGATCGCCTTGCCCGAGGCCGGCTGCAGCCGGATCGCCGCCGCCAGCTCGCGCGGCAGCTGCGACGAGAAGCGCAGCGTCAGCGGGCGGATCGGCAGGCACGGCGCCTCGGCACGCTCGCGCTCGCAGCTGAACTCGGCGGTGAAGGCCTTGCGCACGCGGAAGTTCAGGCGCTGCTCGGTGCGCGTGACGATCTTCGGGTTGACCTGGGCCGCGATGCCGGCACCCCAGACCAGGCGCAACGCGGCGTCGGGCGGCAGCGGGCGCTGGCAGGTCAGCACGACGATGCGCTCGGCCTGCTTCTCGAGCTGGCGCGCCTTCAGGATCTCGTCGCGGACCGCGCCGGTCACCACCCGCACCGGCATGCGTTCGCCGATGCCGTCGACCTCGCAGGCCGCATGGGCGGCCACGGTGGACTCGACCGCCGCACCGGTCAGCCGCAGCACGAAGTGCTGGTCTTCCTCGACCTGGTTGCCGGCGTAGGGTTGTGTCGACTCGATGGCCGGGCCGCCGGTGCTGAACGTGAACTCGGTGCCGCCGGTCAGCGCGCCGTTCAACGGCTTCCAGTCGGACTTCGCCTTCAACGTGCAGCGCGTGCCGGGCGGCAACGCCTCGCGGAAGTCGTATAGCCAGACGCGGTCGTTGGCCCAGCGGCCCGAGCCGGCGCGCGCCGGGCCTTCGCAGGCCACGCCGAGCGGATCGGGCAGCCGCAGGTCGCCGAACGGCACCACCGCCTCGGAAAACTTCACCGTGACCTGGCGCACCTGCGCGACCTCGCCCTGCGGGCTGACCGACGTGATCGTGGCAGCGCGGGCCGGGCCGGGCGCTGCAGCCAGCACGGCAAGCAGCGCGAACGTGGCGGCGCCGATGGCCCGGGCGATGGATCGTGGCATGCCGTCTCCTCCAGAAGTGCCGGGAGGATAAGCCACGCCGTGGCCGATTCCGGTGGGGTCCGGTGGAGGTCAGCCTTCCTGGCGGCGTTCTTCTTCCATCTGGCGGCGGCGCTGGCCTTCGAGCTCGCGCAGCCGCGCGTCGATGATCGATGCGTCGATGAAGTCGACCTTGCCGCCCGGCGTGCGGGCCAGGCGCTGGCCGGCGCGCAGGCGGTCGACGGCGCCGGTCAGGTCGCCGACGGCGTAATGCGATTCGGCCTCGGCCCGCAGTGACCGCAGCTGCTGGCCGAGCTGCTCCCAGGTGCGGCTGAGCTGCTGCCAGGCGAGCGCGTCGCTCGGGTGCAGCGTGGTCCAGGTCTGCAGGTCGTCGGCGCTGCGCTTGACGGCCGGGTCGGTCTTCGGCGCCGCGAGCGCTGCCTGGGCCTGCATCAGCAGCACCGCGCGCGACGGCGTGGCGCCCGCCTCGGCATAAGGCTTGAGCACCTGGCCGGCGCGCACGCCGTCGCCGCGCTCGGCCAGCGACTGCGCCTGCAGCAGCACGACCTCGCGCTCGGCGACGGCATCGCTGCGCGGGCTGCCGCGCACGACGCCGAGTGCCACCTGCAATGCCGCATCGGCGCGGCTCCAGTCGTGCAGCAGCGTCGACGCGAGCGCGCTCGCATAGGCGGCGTTCAGGCGATCTCCCACGCTGGCATCGGGCGCCACCTTGTCCTGCGACTGCCAGCGGCGCAGCGCGTCGATGCGGGTGTCCATCAGCACGCGGGAGCGCGCCTGCGCGGCCACGTGGGCGAGCACGCTGACCGGTGCCACCGGCGCGGCGGTGCCCAGGCGCTGGCGGGCGTCGCCGATGCGCTCGGTGGTGATCGGGTGGGTGCGCAGGTACGGGAAGCCGCCGCTGTCGTTCAGGTGCGAAGCCTGGTCGAGCTTCTCGAACATCGCCGCCATGCCGCCGGGCGCGAAGCCGGCGCCGGTGAGCACCTTGAAGCCGACGCGGTCGGCCTCGCGCTCCATGTCGCGAGAGAAGTTCAGCTGGCCCTGCACCGACGCGGCCTGCGAGCCGGTGAAGATCGCGTTGGCGCCGTCGACGCGGTTGCTGCGCGTCGCGGCGATCACGCCGAGGATCATGCCGGCCAGGCCGATCAGCGACTGGCGCCGGCTGTTGACCATGCCGCGCGCGATGTGGCGCTGCGTCACGTGCGACATCTCGTGCGCGAGCACCGAGGCGAGCTCGTCGCGCGTGGCGGTCATCGCGATCAGGCCCAGGTGCACGCCGACGTAGCCGCCGGGCAGCGCGAACGCGTTGACGGTCTTGTCGCGCACCAGGAACGGCTCCCAGGCGAAGCGCTGGTCGGACTCGGCATCGATGTTGCCCTGGGCGCGCGAGGCCGCCACCAGCGGCTGCCAGATCGACTGCAGGTACTCGACCAGGACGGGATCGTCGAGGTAGTCGGGATCCTGTCGGATCGCCCGCATGATCTGGTCGCCCAGGCGGCGTTCGGTGCCGACGCTCAGGTCGTCGGAGATCGAGTCGCCGAGCGCGGGCAGCGCGTTCTGCGTGGCCAGCGGGGTGGTGCCCTGCGCACGCACGCCGGCGCTGCCGGCGAGCAGGGCCAGCGCGCACAGCGATGCGGTGAGGCGGGTGGAGCGTGAACGTGTCATCCGGTGGGGCACGAAGGCGAGGAGCGGCCGGTCGCTATGATGCCAGCGCCACGTTGCCCGGATGTTTCCCTTCATGTCCAAGCCCCTTCCCCCAGCACAGTCCCCGCCCGCGAGCGGCCTGACCCACTTCGACGCGCAGGGGCAGGCGCACATGGTCGACGTGTCGGGCAAGGCCGAGACGCACCGCATCGCGCGCGCCGCCGGCGTGATCCGCATGCAGCCGGCCACGCTCGCGCTGATCCAGGGCGGCACCGCGAAGAAGGGCGACGTGATCGGCATCGCGCGCATCGCGGCGATCCAGGCCTGCAAGCGCACCGCCGAGCTCATTCCGCTGTGCCATCCGCTGCCGATCACCAAGGTGGCGGTGGATTTCGAGATCGATGCGGGCGAGAACCTCGTGCGCTGCACCGCGCAGGTCGAGACGCTCGGGCGCACCGGTGTCGAGATGGAGGCGCTGACAGCGGTGCAGGTCGGGCTGCTGACCGTCTACGACATGTGCAAGGCGGTCGACCGCGGGATGGTGATGGGGGAGATCCGGGTGCTGGAGAAGCACGGGGGGAAGTCGGGGGATTGGGTGGCGGCTACCTGAGCCGGAGTCAGAAGTCGCGCCAGCGGCTGATCAGCCCGCCCTTCTTCGAACGAATCATCAGTGCGCGAGGTGCGCGAAACCTCACCAATCGGGCATACAGCCACACGTACAACACGCAGAAGATCGCAGCGACGATCTGCAGCCCGAGAGTGTGGCGCCACAGCAGCGATGCCGGCAGGACGGCGAAGCTCGACAACGCCCACAGATACGGCGCAGTCAGGCTGTTGCGCAATGTGAGGCTGGCAGCCTCCTGGCGTCCGACGGCCCAGCGCACCAGCCGGCGAAAGATCAGCGTATGCAGGTGCAGGCCATCCGGCAAGCCGGGGCTCGTGCCGCGCAGGAAACGTCGGCGCCACATCGAGAACACCGTCTCGAAGACCGGGTACACGAACAGCACCAGCGCGTACCAGGCCGACACCTGCGGGTGCCGCGCCACCAGCAGGATGACCAGCACCGCCAGCAGATAGCCGACAAAATAGGCCCCGCCGTCGCCCAGGAAGATCAGCCCGCGCGGCCAGTTCCAGACGAGAAATCCCACCAGGGCGCCGGTGGCGGCCAGCGCGGTGGCGACGATCAGCGGGTCCCCCACCTGCAAACCCACGTAAGCCAGCGACAGGAACATCGCGCTGGCCACCACGGCCGCCAGTCCGTTGTACCCATCGATGATGTTGATGGCGTTGGCCAGTCCGCCGACGGCCATCGTGCTCAGCAGCAGGCTCACGGCGTGATAGAGCAGCAGGGCATCGAGAAATCCGACATCGACGCGCCGTATCTCCGCGCCGAGCCAGAAGAACGCGATGGCACCACTCAGCATGGTCGCGAGCAGGCGCGGCAGCACGCCGACGCGCTTGGTCATGTCTTCGGCCAGGCCGGTCAGCAGCGCCGGCGCGCCGGCCAGCAGCAGCAGCGAGAAACTGCCCGCCAACGCCGGAGAAGTGACCGTCATCAACAGTGCCAGCCCCAGCAGCGCCGCCAGCAGGGCCAAGCCACCGACACGCGGCGTCGACACCGCGTGGAACTTCTGCACGCCGGTCCGGGTGTCGTCCCAAGGCAAGGATCCATGCCGACGCGAGACCCGGATAATGAGCCCGGATATGACGAATGAAATCAACAGCGCAACGACGAAGCTGGTCATGGATTTTGCGGGAAGGCGCGGCAGGGCGGCGAGCGCACGCGCTACGGTAGCAGAAGCTCATGGGCCCGGGCCGCGCATGCCGCACCGATCCGGCGAATGACGATCCCGGCATGATCCGCCACATCGCGAAGGCCAATGCGATCCTGCTGTTCCAGTACGCGGCGGGGGCGCTGGTGCCGCTGCTGCTCGTGCCCCACATCGTGCGCTCGATCGGTCTGGCGAACTATGGCCACCTGGCAGTGGCCCTCGCATGGGCAGGCTTCGGAGGACTCGTCACGCAGTACGCATTCCAGCTGACGGGCCCACAACGCCTGGCCGGCAACCCGTCCGCGACGGGTGCCATCCTGGCCGATGTCGTGGTCGGCAAGGCCGCTCTGCTGGCCGTCGTGCTGCCGCTGATGGTGCTCGTGGCCGCCACGCAGGCCCCTGCCGGCGCCGCCGGCACCGGGAGCTGGTTCGTGCTGCTGCTGGTCCCGATCGGCGCGGCGGCCAACGCAAGCTGGTTTCTGCAGTTCCAGGGACGATTTCTACGGGTTGCGCTCGCCGCCATCGCCGGCTCGTGCGGGGCGCTGGCGCTCGGGTGGTGGGGGGTCTCCGGCAGCAGCACCGGATCGGTGGTGGCCGCCGCCGTGTCGTTGTCATTCGGGGGTGTGTTCGTCGGCTTGGTCACCCTGTGCTCGGCCTGGCGGCTCGCCGGCCTGCGGCCCGACACCGCACGCAACAGCCGCCCGTTGCCGCTGCTGCGAGAGGATTGGCCGCTGTTCGCTTCTCAACTGGCCTCCGCGCTGTACACCGTGGCGGGCCCGATCCTGATCAACCAGGTGGCCGGTGCCTCGTCGGCCGGCAGCTACAGCGCCGTCGAGCGTGTGGTCAACGCGCTGTCGGCAGCCTGCCAACTGACCTACGTCGCCGCCTATCCGCGCCTGGCGAGCAGCTACGTCAACGATCGGCGCGCCTACTGGCGCCTGCTCGGCCAGCTCATCGCCGCCCATCTCGCGGCGACAGCGCTGCTGGCCGGCACCCTGTGGGCTTGCCGCGAGCCGTTGTCGGCGTTCATCTTCGGTACGACAACCGAGGACACGCGGTCCTTGCTGGCCTGGGGCCTCGGGTGGCTGGTGGTCGGCATATTCGGCCCCGCACTGACCGGATACCTCACCTTGAGCCATCGCAAGCCGAAGGTGATGTCGCTGAACCTCGCCATTCTCGGTCTCTGTGTCCTGGTCGGCATTCCCGCCATCGCGGCATTCGGACCGACGGGCTGGATGGCCACCCTGGTCTGCTCGCAGTTCATCGTGCTGTTGGCTGGAATCCACTACTGGCGGTCGCGCGACGAAGCGCAGGAGACCTGACATGTGCGGCATCGCCGGATTCATCGACCTCACGCGGGGCAAGGAGGCTGCCGAAGGCACCTTGCGCGAGATGCTGGCCCGCATCGCGCATCGCGGCCCCGACGACAGCGGAACCTGGCTGCACGAAGGCGTCGCGATCGGGCACCTGAGACTGGCGATCGTCGACACCTCACCCTCCGGCCACCAGCCGATGCTCAGCACCAGCGGGCGCTACGTGCTGGCCTTCAACGGCGAGATCTACAACCACGCCAGCCTGCGCAAAGAACTCGTCGCGCGCGGCGCGGTGTTCAAGGGCCACTCCGACACCGAGGTCCTGCTGGCGCTCATCGAGGAACGGGGGCTCGCGGCTGCACTGACACGTTGTGTCGGCATGTTCGCGATCGCCCTGTGGGACCGTCAGCAGCGGCGCCTGGCGCTGGCACGTGACCGGTTCGGCGAGAAGCCGATCTACTACACCCGTCAGCGCAACGCGTTCCTGTTTGCGTCCGAGCTGAAGGCTCTGGCCGCCCATCCATCGTTCGAGCGGCGCTTGAACCTGGATGCGGTGGCCCAGCTGATGCGCTTCGGCTACATCGCCGCGCCGCACAGCATCTATGAGAACGTGCACAAGCTGGAACCGGGCACCCTCCTGGAGCTGGACATCGACGGGTCCTCGGTCGCACGGCACTACTGGCGTGCCGAAGACGCTTTCGCGCAAGGCCTGGCACATCCCTTCGAGGGCAGCTTCGCGGACGCGGTCGACTCACTGGACACCTTGCTCCGCGATGCCGTGAAGGGGCAGATGCAGGCCGACGTCCCGCTCGGCGCGATGCTGTCCGGCGGCATCGATTCCTCGACCATCGTGGCGCTGATGCAGGCGCAGTCCACCACGCCGATCCGGACGTACTGCATCGGGTTCGACCAGGCCGCCACCGACGAAGCGCCGCACGCACGTGCGGTCGCGCAGCACCTGCAGACCCTGCACACCGAGCTCTACGTCAGCAGTTCCCACGCGCGCGCTGTGATTCCGCAGTTGCCAACGCTGTACGACGAACCGCTCGGCGACTCGTCCCAGATTCCGACCTTCCTGCTGGCCGGCCTGGTTCGCCGGGATGTCACCGTGGCGCTGTCCGGCGACGGCGGCGACGAGGTGTTCGGCGGCTACCCGAAGTACCTGGTCGGCAGGCGCTACGCCGGGCTGCCGGGGCGGCACGCATTCGCCGCGTTGCTGGCCGCCGTTCCGTGGCGCGCTGCCCAGGCGCTGTCGGCCCCGTTGCCGAGGCCGATCGCTTCGCGCCTGGTCGCGCAACGACTTCGCCTTCGCCACGCCTTGCTGTCGGCGCGCGGCCCGACGGACATTGCCGAGGTGCTGGCCCGGGTCTCTCAGGATGACCTGGACATCGTGCCGGGCGCACGCCGCCCGGAAACCGTCTTCTCCGCACCAGCCCCCCTCGCCCAGGGGCAGCAGGCCGACTACGTGCGGGCGGCCATGCTGCTCGACCAGCGCACGTATCTGCCGGGTGACATCCTCGCCAAGGTGGACCGTGCCACCATGGCCAACAGCCTGGAGAGCCGCGCCCCGTTGCTCGACCACCGCGTCGCCGAGCTGGCGGCGTCGCTGCCCACCGACTACCTGGTCGGTGCGGGCCAATCGAAACGCGTGCTGCGCGAACTGCTCTACCGCTACGTGCCGCGCGCGTTGGTCGAGCGCCCGAAGCAAGGCTTCTCGGCGCCACTGGCCGATTGGCTGCGTTCGGACCTGCACGGTTGGGCGGCCGACCTGATCCACGGCAGCAAGGGATCGCCCTCGTTGAACCGCCCGTTCTGCACCCGCCTGCTGGCCGAGCACCGCGCGGCCAAGGCAGACCACTCCGGCGTGCTGTGGTGCGTGCTGAGCTTCCTGGCCTGGGCGGACGCATGGCTGTGAGCACCGGACGCCTGCTGATCTACACCTGCATCGCCGGCAACTACGACGAGCTGCCGGCGCCGCTGTTCGAGAGCGCGGACATCGACTTTGTCTGCCTGTCGGACGCGGCCGTGTCCGTTCCGTCGCCCTGGATCCTGCAACGCCTGCCGGCCATGCCGCTGAGCGCTCCGGAGTTGAACCGTTACGCCAAGATGCACCCGCACCTGCTTTTCCCGCAGCACGAGGTCAGCCTCTACGTCGATGGAAACATCCAGGTCATCGCGGATCCTCGTCCGATGGTCGCGAGCGCGCTCACCACGCGCGACCTGTCGCTCTATGCGCATCCGTTCCGCGACTGCGCCTACCAGGAATCCGAGGAATGCGCCGCGATCGGGTACGCGTGGTCGGGGACCATCCGGCGCCAGATGCGCGGCTATGCGGCCGAGGGCTTTCCGCGCGGACACGGTCTCCACGAGGCCGGCGTGATCGTGCGCCGCCACGCGTCGCCCGGCGTCCAGCGCCTGATGGCCGCATGGTGGGCGGCTTACCGCAGCGGCGTCCGGCGTGACCAGATCAGCCTTCCGTTCCTGGCGTGGAAGCTGGGCGTGCCCATCGGAAACCTCGGCCCGAGCGATCCTCGTTTCACTCAGCGGTATTTCCGGTTGCGCGAGGGTCACCGCCGACCCGTGCCGTCGCGCATCCTGATGCGGGGCCGGCTCAACCGGCTGTGGGACCGGTTGGCAAGCGGGCTGCGGATCGGCCCACCGGCCGACTCGAACTGACGAGCTTCCTCAGTCGCGCGCGCTCGACCGGGGTCCGGCGCGCGACAGCAGGCCGTCACGCAGTCCGCGCAGCATCGGTGGCAGGTTCTGCGATCGAGCCTCGCTCAAGAAGCCGAAGAAGAGCACGATGTGGAGGCACTGCTTGATGTCGGCGGTGCGCCAGCGCCATCCGGCGTACGGCCGGCGCCACACCAGAACGCTGTTGCGCACGATGTAGTAGTAGCGGAAGGGCCGATGCGCCGGCACCTGGCGCCAGCGCATCCACCACACGCGCAGCGTGTACTCGCCCAACCGGTGCTGCAGTACCGCCGACGACACGCCGGCCAGCATGAAGCCGCACGCGCGCGCGCGCAGGCACCACTCGGTATCGACCTTGTCGATGAACAGACTTTCATCCATGTCCCCGACCGTTTCGAGCGCCGCCCGCGTGGCAAGGCAGCCGGATGCGATCAGCATGTCGCAGGCGACCCAGGGCCGTGCCGTCGACACCGCCAGCCTGCGGTAGCCGAACCACCCGAAACGGACGAAATCGGCCGTCACGCCGCTGCCCTGCAGTGCCGGGCCAACGGCGGCGACACGGTGGCCCGCGCGGTGCATGGCATCGGCTGCGCCGACCAGTTCGGACACCATGTCCGGCGCCGGGACGCTGTCCTGGTCCAGCAGCAGGACAAAGTCGCTGCCGCGCTCCAGCGCACGCCGGATGCCTACGTTCTGCGCTGCGGCGACACCGCGGTTCTCTAGAAGCCGCACGAACTCGACGCCTGCCGGCGGCGATTCGAAGCCGCCGGACACACCGCCGCTCGCGTTGTCGACGACCAAGGCATGCGCGACCTGGCCCTGCAGCGCCTCGAGCAGCACCCGCAGGCGTGCGAGATCGGGCTCGAAGGTGACGATGACCGCGCAGACGCGCTGTGCGGCCGTGCGCACGGCTGCATTCATCGGCGAATCCCTGCTCGCGGCGGATGAGCGAGGCAGCAGATCCCCGCGAGCGCCCCGCTCGACAGGTGGGCGAGCTTTGCAAGCCGTCGGTCCTCGACCAGTGCGATGCCGGTCGCTTCGTACGCGAGACGAAGCAGGCAGAGTGCCGAGAATGCCGGCTCGACCAGCGCATAACGGGTCGCGAGCCACATGGTGTTGCGCCCGATCATGCCGCGCCGTCGCGCACTGTGGCCTCCCGATTGGAGCGTCATGCCGAGCACCCGGTACGACTTTCGCTCGCCCACCGAGTGCGCGAACTCGCAGTCACCGTTGACGAGCACGTGCAGGCCGGTGCGCCGCGCCCGCATGCAGTATTCGGTGTCGACGTGGTCGACCGCGAGACCCTCGTTGTAGGGTCCGACGCGGCGCAGGGCCGCCAAGCTCCACACCGACATCGAGTTGATGACGAAGGCGACCGGGCGCGTGCCGGTGAACTCACGCGGCAGGTGATGGAAGCGCCAGCGCGACAGCTCGAGGTGGCGGGCTCGCAGCCCGGTCGCCCGATCTCGATGAGCTGGAGCCACTGCCGCGGTGTCGGGGCGCGAGAAGGCACTTCGCGTCGATGGATGGGCAAGGAACGCCGACAGGCTGGCCGTATCGGAATCGTCGTCGACGAAGACGACGTGACGAACCGCATCGGCACCGGCGACATCCCCGAGCGCTCGCAACGCGGCGTTGTAGGCACCCGCCAGGCCACCGGCATTGCCGTTGACCAGCACGCTGGCATTCGGCGGCAACGCGGCAGCGTCGGAGACGGCGGGATGGCCCGACGTCGAGTTGTCGACGATGAAGAGCCGCTTCACGGCACCCGCCAGCGAAGCGATCGAGGCGGCGGTACCCGACCGCAGGTCGAACAGCACCAGCACGGCAGCCATCTCGCCCGCATCGGGCGGCGCGACGGTCGATGGGGTCACTGTCATGGCTGCGCGCCCGGCGTGCCGCATGGCAACGCATAGACTTGCGCCCGATGAACGACATCACCGTATCGATCGTCAGCCACGGGCAGCGCGAGTTGGCCAGCCTGCTGCTCTCGGATCTCGACCGCATCCGCTGCGATCTCGTCAGGCGGATCATCGTGACGCTGAACATCGACGAGCCGTGGTCCCCACCCACCTCGATCGGCGGTGCACCGGTGCTGACGATCCGCAATGCGAGGCAGGCAGGCTTCGCCGCGAACCACAACGAAGCGTTCCGTCACTGCGAAACCTCGCTGTTCGTGATCGCCAACCCCGACGTGCGCCTGCACGAGGATCCGTTCGCCGCGCTCGCGCAAGCGCTGGCGCATCCGCGATGTGCCCTCGCGGTGCCGTGGCAGGTGGACGCGCGCGGCCAGGTCGAAGACTTCCGGCGCCGGATCCCGACGCCGCTGTCGCTGGTTCGCCGGGCTGCCTCCCGAGACCGGCGGCTCACCGAGACGGCGGACATGGAATGGGTCGCCGGCTCGTTCATGGCCGTGCGAAGCGAGGTGTTCCGCGAGCTGGCCGGTTTCGATGCGGGCTACCGGTTGTACTGCGAGGACGTCGACCTGTGCCTGCGCCTGCAGCTCGCGGACTGGCGCATCGAGGTGCTGCCGCACACGGTGGTCGTGCACGACGCGAGGCGCTCCTCGGGCGGCGGCAGCTGGCGGCATTTGCGATGGCATCTGATGAGCTTCGTGCGGCTGTGGACATCGCGCGCGTTCTGGCGCTACCGGAAGTCGCGATAGCCGAGCGCAGACGTGGGAGCCAGGCACTGGAAGGGCTTGTCCTTCACGGCCGCATCGTCGCAGGGCGCGAAGAAGGCTTCGGCCTGGTCGTTGTGGAACTCTCTCAGACGCTGCGCCACGTAGCGCGCACGCTGCACATCGCCGGCCTCGTCGAGGGCACGTGCCCACGCGATCAGCAGGCGCGCATCGAGCAGGTAGTGCGGTGCGCTGCGGAACGACGGCATCGCTTCCGAAGGGTGCTCGATCGTCGTCACCGCTGCGTAGTCCGCGTGGTGCGCGAAGAACCAGCTGCGCTGGCCGTCGGCGATGCGGTCCTGCAGGCTGGCCGCCCCGGCGGGCGGCGAGAAGATCGCGACGACGCGTGCGTAGTCGACCACCGCGGCGATGCCTCCGGCGGCGAGCCCGCAGCAGGCCACCGCCAGCATGAGCGGCGGCAGGCTGCGGCGGCCGTGCGGGGGGTCGCTCGCGGCAGCGTCCCGTGACAGCGCCATGCCGAAGGCGAAGGCGGTGGGCAGCAGGAAGTACGCATACCAGAGCGGGTACTCAAGCTGGCTGTGCACGGCCATGGTCAGGACCATCATCGTGGCCGCACGCATGCGGGTGCCGTCCGGTCCGGCCGGGGCGCGCACGGCCGCGCGGCATGCGCACCACAGCGCGCAAAGCAGCAAGCCCAGGATCAGCAGGCCGAGCGGCAGGCCCAGCTCGACCAGCAATTGCAGCGGAAGGTTGTGGGTGTGGTCGAAGAAGGCCGTCGGACGGCCCGGGAAGACCGACAGGGTCCAGGCCAGGTTGAACTCGCCCCAGCCGACGCCGGTCCAGGGCTGGGCAGCGATCATGGACAGCGTGTTGCCCCAGATGGCGAAGCGCGAGCTGGACAGGTCGGACCGGTGCAGCTGCGAATCGCCGCTGAACGCGTGCGCGCCGGCGCGCGCCCAGGCGTCCATGCCCACCCAGCCGAGCACGAAGACCACCGGTGCCGCCCACAGCAGCAGTCGCGTCGTGCGGGACATGCGGCGATCCACCGCCGCCCAGACCGCCAGCAGCGCGACACAGATCGCCCCGGTGCGGGACGCGGTCAACACGATGCCGAAGATGAACAGCGGCAGCAACAGGCCGCTGGCCCAGCGCACGACGGATGCGCTCCCAGGGGCGTCCGATGCGCGCTCCCGGGTCCACACCAGCGCAATCGCCGAGAGCACGAGCAGGCTGGCCAGGTGGTTCGGCTGGCGCAGGTTCGCGCCGACCCGGCCAGGCGACGAGACATTCGCGATCCAGGTGCCGTCGGTCCATCCCGGCATGAAGGTCTGGACCAGCGCGATGCCGGCGCTCACGACACCGGCCCACACCAGGGCTTCGCAGAACGCGCGAAAGGCGTGCGCCCCGATCTCGGTGCGCGCGCCCGCAACCGCGACGCAGATGACGAGCGCGGCGGCCACCAGCAGGCCGGCCGACGAGAGCGCCAGCGGCCCGGGCAGACCAGCCAGCAAGGCCGATGCGAGCACACCAGCCAGCATGAGGCCGAAGGCGGCCAGCAGGCTGTTGGCGCCGGTGCCCGCGTTGAGGCGCGGCCGTGGATTCGACCACCCGGCCAGCACCATCAGGAAGAGGAACACGCCCCATCCCACCAATGCCGCAGCCTGGTTGAGGAAGGTCGCGGAGGGCGGGACGTTGTATGCCAGCGCGCTGGGGACGACGACGGCCAGGATGGCCGTGACGCGCAGCGCCTCGAGGCTGCCTCGCGAAGCTTGCGACATCAGAAGAATCCGTCCAGCGGGAGGTAGCCGACGATGTTCGCCTGCGGTTCGTCGAGCAGCACGACCCAGCTCGCGCGGCGCGACATCAGCGGCAGGAAGCGAAGCCGGGCGGCATCCACGCCGGCCTTGGCGGCGATGGACTGCACCGCAGCGGCAGTCTCGGGATAGTGCGCTGTGAGCGCCGCGACCGGGCGGGCCACCTTCAGCATGTCGGCACGTGCGCCGGCGATGTCCGACCAGTTGGCCGGGTCCATCGACAGATCCACGCCGCCCAGGCCCTTGGTCATGGCGCGGAACGCGGCATCCGGCGCCATGGGTTTGCGTGCGGCCAGCAGGACCGGGCCGGTCCACGACAGCTGGCGCATGCCCGGCGGCGCGGCGGCCAGCGATTCGGTTTCGATCTCGATGGCCGTCACGACGCGCAGTCGATCGACCTCGAAGGCGATGACCGCGGGCCGGGCCAGCGCGATCGTGTAGATGCCGTAGCCGAATGCGGCGGCCTGCACGCAGGCGATGACGGCGATGTCGCGCACCAGTTCGCGCACCGGCTTGCCCGGCGCGGCCACGACGGCCGTCAGCACGGGGCCGAGCACCAGGTCGACGGCGGTCAGCAGGACGAACAGGTTCAGCCCGCCGGTGAGTTCACCGTAGGGGCTCGGATACCAGACCAGGAACACGAGCACGCTGGCCAGCGCTGCGATGCAGCCGCTGACGAGAACATGCACGGACGTGGCGCGAATGCGGCGCGGAAGGGCGTGGAAGATGTCCATGGCATCTCAATCAGGGAGTGAAGCCTCGAACTCGAGCAGCTTGGGCTGACGCTCCAGTTCGGCCTGTTCGCGCAGGACCTTGCGCTGGTTCGTGATCGACCTATCGCCATAGATCGATCGCATGCTCATGAAGACCTGTCGCCCTTCGTCGGCCCGGCCTGTCAGCGCGAGCGCTGCCGCGTAGCGCATGATCGACGCGGGATAGGGATAGCGTCGCATGAGTTGCCCAAGCTCGGTCACTTCGGCATCGGTCAGAGACGCCGTGAGCGGCGTCCGGGACACTCGCAGGAACGCCGTCAGCGAAGACAGCAGCGGGGCGTCAGGCGCCGGCTGGGTGGCGCTCAACAAGCCGATGCGCGACTTCTCGAAGCGGATCAGGCGAAAGTCTTCCTCGACGTCGCGGTAGCCCCAGGTCAACCCGAGACCCAGTGCGGCGGCGACGGCCACGACAGCGCCCCCCCAGCGCGCCGGTGTGTTCCGATGGCCCGGATCGGCGCGCTCGAGGATCCCGATCCACAATCCGACCGGCACCAGCAGGTAGAGGTAGTGGTACGGCAGCTCGATCATGCTGTGCGCGCCGACCACGGCCAGCGTCAGCACGCCGGCTGCACCGGGCAGGCTGCGCACGGAGAGAGTCCGCTTCACGGCCCAGGCCACGATGCACAGCGCGAGCAGGCCACCCAGCGGATAGCCGCACCAGAGCAGCAGCTCAAGGAACAGGTTGTGGCCATGCAGCCAGAGTTCGTTGAACTGCACGCCCGGTCCGGCCATGCTGAGCTGGGCCTCGCCGACCTGAAGCCAGCCGTAGCCGGTCCAGGGCGAGTGGTTGAGGGCCTCCACCAGCTGCGGCCACACGACGTAGCGATTCGACGACAAGGCCCGTGCGCCGAGCGGGTTCGTGCTGGTCAAAAGCAGCGCCGACTGCACTTGCGGCCAGATCCACATCATCAGGAACTGGCAGGCCGTGACGGCGGCCACCGCGGACAGTGGCGTGCGGAACCCGACGCGTCGCCGCATCAACAGCATGCCAACCAGCACGACGGGACCGAATGCGAGGGCTGTGCGCGACTGCGTCACGGCCATCGCTGTCAGCAGCAACGCCAGCAGCGCGGCGGCCGACAGCCCGCCCACGCGGCGCAGCTCGTACAGGTAGAGCAGGCCGACCCCGGCCATGCCGATCAGGGTCGCCAGGTTGTTGGGCTGGCCCAGGTTGGCCGACGGACGGAGGGTGGACGGGATCTGGTTGGCCCACAAGCCCATCTGGAATTCGAATGCCTGTCCCAGTGCGAGCACGCTCGACGCGGCAGCCCCCACCAGCAAGACGGCGGACAGCATTTCGGCGAATCTCGGCTTGTGGCCGACGCGCACGTACCCGACGCCGATCGCCGAGGCAAAGGCCATCACGTAGAAGGCCGCGACCCAGGCATCGCCGGCATAGACCAGCCGGCCGCACAGCCACTGCACGGGTGGGATGAGCGCCACCGCACCGACGAACCAGAACACGATCGGCAGGCGTTCACGCAACCAGCCGCGGCCGGCGTCCAGCGCGAGGGCGAACAATGCGATCACCGCACAGACCTCGTTGTAGAACGAAGTCCAAGGCGGGTAGTGATCCGGGACCAGCCAGGCGGCCACCAGGGCCAGCAGGGACAGCAGTTCGAGCATCGGGTGCGCTGGAGCGGGCTCAGAAAATGAAAATGGCGGCCCGAGGGCCGCCATTGTCTGCTGAAAAATCAGCTAAGCGGATCAGCCGCGGCACGAACCCGGCAGGAACTTCGCCAGGATGTCGGTGCCCGTGCCGCCGCAAACCCAGCGGTACACGGAGTCGCCAGCCGTCGGAGCGGTGGTGGCAGCGTCCTTGTAGGGGATCAGGGTGACCTTGCCGCCCATGGCGCCGTTGGCCATGTTCTTGATGCCTTGGCTGGTCACGGTGATCACGCCGGTGGTGGCTGCCGTCGAAATCGAGGCAACGTATTGCGACGTGGCGGTGCTCGCCTCGCAGCCCCAGCTGTTGGCAGCTTGGGGAACGGAGCTGCCCGACTGGAACACTTCAGTGATCGTGGTGCGGCAAGCCGACGCAGCCAGGATGACTTCCGAGTTCTTGGCACGGATGGTGTAGTCCTGGTAAGCCGGCAGAGCGACGGCAGCCAGGATACCGATGATCGCAACGACGATCATCAGTTCGATGAGGGTGAAACCTTGTTGAACGCGCTTCATGGTGTAGAGCTCCTGAGATGGGAACGGGTGGGACACGCCAGACAAGATGCAGTCCTCGTGCCAAGCTCAATCCCTAGTTTTGATGTGAATTTCGCCCGCAGTTCTGACACGGGCGGTCACCGCCCGCACCAATCGCCTACTGCCCCGGTTCTGGATTGACGAAAAGCGTCACTCCGAAGTTGTCACCGGCCCCGCGAAATCCGTTGTCAGATGATTCAGGCCAACTCGATCATCTGACCCGCCTGCAGTGCCGCGATGCGATGCGGCGTGACGAGGTTGGCAACTTCCTGCATCACCGAGTCGACCTCGCCCGGCTTGATGTGCGTGATGTGCACAGTGACGCTGCCCTTCAGCGACCCGAGTTCGTGGCCCAGCGCCGCCGGGCACAGGTGCCGGCTGATGCGCGCCAGCTGGCGCTCGTCATCGCTGAACGCGGTTTCGATCACCAGGTGCGCCACCGTCATTTCAGACAGCCGCTCCCACAGTAGCGGATTCGGCCCGGTGTCGCCGGTGTAGATCCACCAGCCGTCGACGCCCTTCAGCCCGAAGCCGACCGCCGGCACCGTGTGGGCCGCACTCAGCACCTCGAACGTCTTGCCGCCGAGCATCAATTGCTGGCCGACCTCGAACGGGCGCAGCTGCAGCACCGGCTGTTCGCGGCTGGGCAGCCGCGTGAAGTCAGGCCAGATCACGCCATTGAAGATGTGCTGGCGCAGCGCCTCCAGCGTCTGCGGCAGCGCATGCACCTGGATCGGCGGCCGGCCGGCGGCCATGCGCCGGCGCATCACGCTGTCGGCCAGCAGCCCGATCGACAGGATGTGATCGAGGTGCGAGTGGCTGATCAGGATGTGGTCGATCTGCGCGAGCTCGTCGAGCGACAGGTCACCCACGCCGGTGCCCGCATCGACGAGCACATCGTGATCAACCAGGAAGGCGGTGGTCCGGCTGCCTGCGGCAATGGCCCCGGAGCACCCGAGGACGCGGATTTTCATGGCGGTGGCAGGAGGCGCGCGGCACACGCACGCCAGCAGGACAGAACGCTGAATGCTGACCGCGACCGCCCGGTGATGCAAGGTGCGAAGCCGCGATTCGGCCCGCCTTGAACACCTCGACACCCGGCATTCGGGATCGACGTGAATTGCTTCACGCCGGCCGGGCTACAGAAAATCTCGCCGGGTGCCGAGCCCGTCAGGCCTGCACGAACTGCATCTGCGTGCCGGCGAGTTCGATCACGTCGCCGTTCTTCAGCGGCAGCGTGTCGCTGGCCAGCGGGTTGCCGTTGATCGTCGGGCGCGTGGCGCCCTCGACGTGGGCGAACACATAACCGCCCGGGCGCTTCGTGATCGAGGCGACCTGCACGCCGGGCTTGCCGACGGTGGTGACCACCTTGGTGAGCGCGACCTCGCGCCCCGCCGCCGCCCCGTTCAGCACCTTGATGGTGGCCGGATTCGACGACGCGGCGAGCCCGCCGAAGCCCGAGGCCGGCGCCAGCGTCTGCGCGAAGCCCTGGGCCGAAGGCACCGGCGCGGCGCCGGGCTTCATGATCATCGTCTTCTCGTAGTCGGTGCCGTCCTCGACCAGGTACTTGATCTTGTACTTGCCGATCTCGACGGTGTCGTTGTGCGCCAGCAGCTGCTTCTTGACGGCCTTGCCGTTGATGTAGGTGCCGTTGGTGCTGTTCAGGTCTTCGATGAACACATCGGAGCCGACCATCTGCAGCACCGCGTGCTCACCGCTGACGGCCAGGTTGTCGATCACGATGTCGTTGTAGGGCCGCCGGCCAAGGGTCGTCTTGTCCTTGGTGATCTGCACTTCCTTGATCACGACCCCGTCGAGCGATACGACCAACTTGCCCATGCTTGACCTCTAGTCTCTCTTGTATGTCTGGGCACCGAACCCGGGCCCCGTGCAATGTGCTGGCGACTCAACGCCTGAACGGCCACCAGGACCGTGGCGCGATGCTCTGGCCCCGTACCCGAACCAGGACCACCGCAATATTATCCTTTCCACCCGCATCATTGGCTGCGTCAATCAGCGCCGCACCCGCCTCGTCGAGCGAGTCGTGCGCCTGCAACACCTGGCCGATGCTTTCATCGTCCAGCATGTCAGACAGCCCGTCGGAGCAGAGTAAGTAGATGTCTCCCGGCATCAGGTCGTGCAGGTGGGTCTCCAGCAGCACGGTGTCCTCGACGCCGACCGCGCGCGTCACGAGGTTCTTGTTGGCGGAGAAGGCGGCCTGTTCCGGCGTGATCAGCCCGGAATCGATCTGTTCCTGCAGCAGCGAATGGTCGTGCGTGATCTGTTGCAATCTGCCGGCACGGAAGCGGTAGCCGCGCGAATCGCCGACATGGCCCATCAGCAGCCGGCCGTCGCGGAACGCACCGACCACCAGCGTGGTGCCCATGCCGGCGTACTGCGGGTTGGAATTGGCGGCGTTGAAGATCGCCCGGTTCGCGTTGTCGACACAGATGTCCATCGCACGGCGCACATCGGTGTCGGACGCGTTCCCCGAGGCCTCCTGCAGCCAGCGGCCCAGTTCGGTCTTGATGAACGAGGTGGCCATGCCGCTGGCGACCTCGCCGGCGTTGTAGCCGCCCATGCCGTCGGCCAGCACGACCAGCGCCGAAGCCTCGTGGACGGCGACCGAATCCTCGTTGTTGTTGCGCGCTCGGCCGGTGTCCGTGGCACTGAAGAATTCAAGCGACATGGCGGTGGCGGACACGGGCAGAGTCATCGAACCTTCAAACCGAGGGGGTCAGGAATTGTGCCTTGGATCGGCACGATCGAACTTCACGGTCGCCGTGAATCCGCTGGAATCGGGGGGTGGCGATCCTACGACAGGCGGCGGCGCCAGCGCCACGGCGTCCATCAGCGAGGCGATCTGCCGCAGGTCGGAGGCCATCTGCCGGCCGTCGGCATAGCGCACCTCGGGCCGCTTCTCGACCGCGAGCGTGACCACGTCGGCCAGCATTTCCGGCAGCTCGGGGCGCAAGGTGCGCACGTCGGGCGCCGGCTCGTTGGCGATCTGGTGCATCAGCGTGGCCATCGATTCCGAGCGGTGCGGCAGCAGGCCGGTGAGCAACTGGAACAGCATCACGCCGAGCGAGTAGAGGTCGCTGCGCCCGTCCACGCGCAGGCCGGCCATCTGCTCGGGCGACATGAACGACGGCGTGCCGAGGACCATGCCGGTGCGGGTGCGGCTCGAATCGGAGATGCGCGCGATGCCGAAATCGGTGACCTTCACCAGGTCGCGCGCCAGGTCGACCATCACGTTGGCCGGCTTGATGTCGCGGTGCACCACGCCCTGGCTGTGCGCATAGGCCAGCGCCTCGGCGACGCGCGCGACGATGCGCAGCACCTGCGGCACCGGCAGCAGCCGGCCGGCCTGGCTGTGGCGCTGCAGGTCCTCGCCCTTCAGGTACTCCATCGCGATGTAGGCGAGGTCCTGGTCCTCGCCCGCGTCGAAGATGGTCACGATGTCGGGGTGCTGCAGGCGCCCTGCCGTCTCGGCCTCGCGGAAGAAGCGGCGCCGCGCCTCGTCCAGTTCGTCGCCCTCGAACTCCTGGCTCAGCGCCATCGTCTTGATCGCGACCAGGCGGCCGATCTTGCTGTCGCGGCCGAGGTAGACGGCGCCCATCGCGCCGCGGCCGAGCTCGCGTTCGACCCGGTAGCGGCCGAGCATGCTGCCTTCGGCGCCGGCGCGCGGCAGCGCAGCCGCGAGATCGAGGGCGGGCAGTCCGGAGGGTGCGGGCGCCGCGATCCGGCGCCCGGCCAGCCCGCGCTCGAATCCCAGGTGTCCGGCGACAAGCGCGGCCAGCGGCAGCAACCACGGCACCCAGATGGCAGCAGGCAGCAGGCCCCAGGCGACCACGATCTGTGCCGCACCCAGCGCGCAGCTCACGAGGCGGCCGCGACCGCTCTCCAGGCGCGGCAACACCAGCAGCACATGCGCCAGCCCGACGGCCAGCAGCAGCGCGACGACGACGAGCGTCGCCGCGGCATTGAACGAGGGATCAGGAGGAATGAGGCCGCCGCTGAGCAGCGCATCGGCGCCGGGACGGGCCCGCGCAGGCGCGGCCGCAAGCCCTGCCAGGCTCAGGCCGGCGGTCCGTCGAAACCAGCAGTGAATGACGCTCCTTGCTTGCCCCAAGGCGATGGCCCGCACCGTGGAAATGATGGAGCGGGCACCATATCACAYGCCCCACACGCTCATTCCTTCGCGTGCGCCCGCGCCGCCGCACCGCGCTTCTGCAGCCACAGGCCGACCACCACCACGAGCACCGCGCACACGCCGCCGAGGATGAAGTCGGCTTCCGGCACGTTGGCATGGAACCAGTCGCGGGTCGACGGGTCGCTGACGAACATCTCGCCCGCCAGGAAGCCCAGCAGCGCCGCGCCCAGCGTGATGATGATCGGGAAGCGGTCCATGATCTTCATCAGCAGCGTGCTGCCGGCGATGATCAGCGGGATCGACAGCGCCAGGCCGACGATCAGCAGCGGCAGCCGCGCGTTCTCGGGCGCCCGGTCGGCGGCACCGGCCACGGCCAGCACGTTGTCGACGCTCATCACCAGGTCGGCGACCAGGATGGTGCGGATCGCCGCGCCCATCGTGCCGTGCGACTTGACCTCGCCGTCGTCTTCCGAGTCGACCAGCAGCTGCACGCCGATCCACAGCAGCAGCACGCCGCCGATCACCTTCAGGTAGGGCAGCTGCAGCAACTGCACCGCGACGATGGTCAGCACGATCCGCATCACGATCGCGGCGGCGCTGCCCCAGAAGATGGCCTTCTTCTGCTGCTCCTGCGGCAGCGAACGGGCGGCCATCGCGATGACCACGGCGTTGTCGCCCGACAGCAGGATGTTGGCGGCGATGATGGCGCCGAAGGCGCCCCACAGGGCTCCTGACGTGAAGTCCATGGGTGTGGATCCTCCTGGTTGTTGTGTGTGTCCGAGAAAGGCGGAATTGTCTTTCAGCCGACGGGCGCCCGGCTTCTGTAGTTTCCACAGCGGCCGGTAGTCCCCCCTCAAAAAAAAGGCCGCCTGCGAAGGCGGCCCCTTTTCGGGCGACTAGGCGAGCGTGCTCAGAGCAGGCCCTTCAGCAGCTTGCCCATCTCCGACGGGTTGCGCGTCACGGTGAAGCCGCAGGCTTCCATGATCTCCAGCTTGGCGTCGGCCGTGTCGGCGCCGCCCGAGATCAGCGCGCCGGCGTGGCCCATGCGCTTGCCGGGGGGCGCAGTGACGCCGGCGATGAAGCCGACGATCGGCTTCTTCATGTTGTCCTTGCACCAGCGGGCGGCATCCGCCTCGTCCGGGCCGCCGATCTCGCCGATCATGATGACGGCATCGGTCTCGGGATCGTCGTTGAACATGCGCATCACATCGATGTGCTTCAGCCCGTTGATCGGGTCGCCGCCGATGCCGACCGCGCTCGACTGGCCGAGGCCGATCTCGGTGAGCTGTGCGACCGCTTCATAGGTCAGCGTGCCCGAGCGCGACACGACGCCGATGCGGCCCTTGCGGTGGATGTGACCCGGCATGATGCCGATCTTGATCTCGTCCGGCGTGATCAGGCCGGGGCAGTTCGGGCCGAGCAGCAGCGTCTGCTTGCCGCCCTTGGCTTCCTTCTGCTTCATGCGGTTGCGCACTTCCAGCATGTCCTTCACGGGAATGCCTTCGGTGATGCAGATGGCGAGGTCCAGGTCGGCCTCGACGGCCTCCCAGATGGCGGCCGCGGCACCGGCCGGCGGCACGTAGATCACGCTGACGGTGGCGCCGGTGCTGGCAGCCGCGTCCTTGACGTTCGCGAAGATCGGGATGCCTTCGAAGTCTTCACCGGCCTTCTTCGGGTTCACGCCGGCGACGAAGCAGTTCTTGCCGTTCGCGTAGTCGCGGCACATGCGGGTGTGGAACTGGCCCGTCTTGCCGGTGATGCCCTGCGTGATGACCTTGGTGTCTTTGTTGATCAGGATGCTCATGGAATTTCCTTGGGGGGTCGTCGCGCGGAGGCTCAGGCTTTCAGGGGGGCCTTCAGGGCGCCCATGACCTTCTGGGCCGCTTCGGCCATCGAGTCGGCGCTGATGATGGGCAGACCGCTGTCGGCCAGCATCTTCTTGCCCAGGTCTTCGTTCGTGCCCTTCATGCGCACGACCAGCGGCACCGACAGGTTGACCGCCTTGCACGCGGCGATCACGCCTTCGGCGATGGTGTCGCAGCGCATGATGCCGCCGAAGATGTTGACGAGGATCGCCTTCACCTTGGGGTTCTTCAGCATGATCTTGAAGGCTTCGGTGACCTTCTCGGCGGTGGCGCCGCCGCCCACGTCCAGGAAGTTGGCCGGCTCGCCGCCGAACAGCTTGATGGTGTCCATCGTCGCCATCGCGAGGCCGGCGCCGTTCACCAGGCAGCCGATGTTGCCGTCGAGCTGGATGTACGCGAGGTCGAACTTGCTGGCCTCGATCTCGGCCGGATCCTCTTCGTCGAGGTCGCGGTAGGCGGTGATCTCGGGGTGGCGGAACAGCGCGTTCGAGTCGAAGTTGAACTTCGCGTCGAGCGCCTTGATGCTGCCGTTGCCTTCGAGGATCAGCGGGTTGATCTCGGCGAGCGACGCGTCGGTGCTCATGTAGCAGCCGTACAGCTTCTTGAAGACGTCGACCGCCTGCGCCTGCGAGGCCTCGGGCACGCCGATGCCCTTGGCGAGCTCGTAGCCTTGCGCGTCGGTCATGCCGGTCAGCGGGTCGATGAAGACCTTCAGGATCTTCTCGGGGGTGCTGTGGGCGACTTCCTCGATGTCCATGCCGCCTTCGCTGCTGGCCATCATCGCGACCTTCTGCGTCGCGCGGTCGGTGACGGCAGCGACGTAGTACTCCTTCTTGATGTCGGCGCCTTCCTCGATCAGCAGGCGGCGCACCTTCTGGCCTTCGGGGCCGGTCTGGTGCGTCTTCAGCTGCATGCCGAGGATCTCGCCGGACAGCTTCTTCACGTCGTCGAGCGAGCGCGCGAGCTTGACGCCGCCGCCCTTGCCGCGACCGCCGGCATGGATCTGCGCCTTCACGACCCAGACCGGGCCGCCCAGCTTCTGGGCCGCTTCGGTGGCCTCCAGCACGCTGAATGCCGGGTAGCCCTTCGGGACCGGGACACCGGCCTGGCGCAGGATTTCCTTGCCTTGGTACTCATGGATTTTCATCGCGGACTCTCTCGCTCAGTTTCTAAAAATGTTCAACGGGCAGGCCCGTCGATGGGGGTGCCTGGCACAGGCAACGCTCGGTACCAGCGGGGGTAGAAGGTGCGCACCACCGGACCGTCGGTGCGCAGCGCATGGCAGCGGTCGAGCTGGAACGGCTGGCGGCCGGACGCATTGTCCTCCCGCGTGTCCAGCACCTCGCCGGCGAAGGCCTGCACGACCGCGGTCGGCAGCACCTGGGTCATTTCCGTCAGATGGGTGCAGCCCAGCACGCCGCCGAGGCGCTGGCGCACCGCGGCGCGGAAGCCCTGCAGCAGGTTCAGGCCGACCAGCCGAGCGTAGGCATCGCCGAGGTCGTTGCAGTGGCCGGGGTACGGCATCCAGCGGGTTTCGGAGCCGGCCTCGACGATGTTGAACGCCTCGTCGACCACCAGGCGCAGCAGCATGTCGTGGATCGGGTCGCCCGCATGGCGGGTCTCGCCGGCCAGCGTCGCGTCACGGGTCTTGATGTCGCTGAGGTGGGCATCCACTTCCCACAAGCCGTTGCCGCGCGCATAGACGCGCACGTCGATGCTGCGTCGATGCTTGAGCTGACGCTCGGGCGCGGCGGTGGGCAAGGCCATCAGGACAGCGATCGGGATGGGTTTCAGGGTGGTTACAGCCGCGGACGAGCCGGAAGGCATCGGCCCGCGCGGGCCCTAGGGCAAACCCCCGAAATGTAGCATCCCGCACCGCAGCAAGCGCCGCGGCGGGCTGTCAAGCCGGCGCAAATGCCTGCGTTTTGCCCACCGGCTGCTTGCCGAGGATGATCATGCCGAGCACCTCGTCCTCGGTCACGTCAGCGGTGCGGTAGGTGCCCACGAGCTTGCCGTTCTTCATCACCGCGAGCCGGTCGCTGAGCTCGAACACGTCGGGCATGTCGTGGCTGATCAGGAAGATGCCGACGCCTTCGGACTTCAGCTGGCGCACCAGGTTGCCGACCATGCGCGTCTCCTCCGGGCCGAGCGCCGCGCAGGGCTCGTCCATCACCAGGATGCGCGCATTGAAGTAGATGGCCCGCGAGATCGCGACCACCTGCCGCTGCCCGCCCGACAGCCGGCGCACCGGCGTGCGGATGTTGGTGAAGTTCTTGTTCAGGCGCTGGAAGACCTGCCGCGCCTGCACCTCCATGAAGTGGTCGTCCAGCGTGCGCCACGGCGTCAGCTTCTCGCGGCCGAGGAACAGGTTGGCGACCGAATCGAGGTTGTCGGCCAGCGCGAGCGTCTGGTAGATCGTCTCGATGCCGTGCGACTGCGCTTCGGCCGGCGTGCGGATGTGCACCTTCTGCCCGCCGATGCGGGTCTCGCCGCTGTCGATCGGGTAGGCGCCGGCCAGCATCTTCATCAGCGTCGACTTGCCGGCGCCGTTGTGGCCGAGCAGCGCGACCACCTCGCCCGGGTACAGCGTAAGGTTCACGCCCTCGACGGCGCGCACGCCGCCGAAGGCCTTGTGGATGTCGACCAGTTCGACGAGGGGTTCCATCAGCTTTCCTGCACGTAGCGGCGGTACAGCACGTCGAACACGACGGCCACGATCAGCACCTGCCCGATGATCACCATGCGCTTGCCGATCGGCACGTCGAGCAGCAGCATGCCGCTGTCGAGCGACTGCATGATCAGCGCGCCCAGCACCGAGCCGAGGATCGAGCCGCTGCCGCCGGACAAGGCGGTGCCGCCGATCACCGCGGCGGCGATCACGTAGAGCTCCATGCCGCTGCCCAGCGAGTTGGTGCCGGCGTTCAGGCGCGCCACCGAGACGATCGCCGCCACCGTGATCAGCACGCCCAGCAGCGCGAACAGCATCAGCGTGACGCGCCGCACCGGGATGCCGACCAGCGCCGCGGCATCGGGGTTGCCGCCCATCGCGAACACATAGCGGCCGAAGCGGGTGCGGTGCACGATGAACGACAGCCCGCCGGCCACCACGCCCCAGATCAGCACCGGCACCGGGATGCCCTGCGCCTCGGTCTTCGACGAGATCCGGTAGGCCGACATCAACGCGACGAAGCCGAGCAGCAGCGCGATCGTCAACCCGGTCAGCAGCGCATCGACCCACAGCGGCTCCAGCGCCATGCCGTGGCGCTGCTTCGCGCGCCGGCGCAGCAGCATGCGCACGACCAGCGCCGCGCCGAGCAGCCCGCCCAGCACCCAGCTCGGGCCGACGCCGATCGCGCCGTCGTAGCCGCCGCCGAGGTTGACGAAGAAGTCGTCGCTGACCGGCTGGGTCTTGCCGTCGGCGACCAGGAAGGCCGCGCCGCGGAACGACATCAGCCCGCCCAGCGTCACGACGAACGACGGCACGCCGAGCACCGCCGTCAGCCCGCCCTGGTACACCGACACCAGCAGCGCCACCGCGAGGCCGGCCAGGCAAGCGGCCTGCCACGACCAGCCGGCGGTGTACTGCAGGTAGGCGATCAGCACACCGACGAAGCCCATCGTCGAGCCGACCGACAGGTCGATGTGGCGCGCGACGATCACCAGCACCATCACCGTCGAGACGATGCCGACCACCGCCGTCTGCTGCGCGATGTTGTAGAGGTTCTCCGGCGACAGGAAGATGCCGCCGGACATCGCGTGGAACACCAGCGACATCACGGCGAGCACCAGGCCCATCAGCACCAGCCGCCAGTCGACGGCGGCGCGACGCAACTGTTCGATCAATGGACTCACTTGCAGGCTGCGGGCACCTTGTCGCCCGTCACGCCCTTGCACAGCTCGTCCTTCTTGATCCAGCCGGCCTTGACGACGAGGTCGAGGTTGTCACGCGTGATCGCCACCGGCGCCAGGAAACGCGACTGCAGCGCGATCTTCTTCTCGCCGCCGTTCCAGCTGACGGCCTTCTCGGGCGACTTGCCGCCGCCGAGTGCCACCGCCGCGCTGGCGGCCTCGCGGCCCAGGTCGCGCGCATCCTTCCAGACTGACACCGTCTGCGAGCCGGCGGCCACGCGGTTCAACGCGGCGAAGTCGCCGTCCTGGCCGGACACCGGGATGCCCTTGATGCCCTTGCTGGTGAGCGCGGCCACCACGCCGCCGGCGGTGCCGTCGTTCGACGCGACGACCGCGTCGATCTTGCCGCCGTTCTTCGTGATGATCTGCTCCATGTTCTTCTGCGCGACCTCGGGCTTCCAGCCGTCGGTGTACTCCTCGCCGACGATCTTGATGTCGCCCTTCTTGACGGCGGCGTCGATCACCTCCTGCTGGCCTTCGCGCAGGAAGTTCGCGTTCGGGTCGGTCGGCGAGCCCTTGATCATCACGTAGTTGCCCTTGGGCTGGGCCTTGAAGACGGCGCGCGCCTGCAGGCGGCCGACCTCCTTGTTGTCGAAGGTGATGTAGAAGACGCCGGGCGCCTCGATCAGGCGGTCGTAGGCCACCACCGGCACCTTCTGCTTCGCGGCCTTGTTGACGGCCGGCAGGATCGCGTCCTTGTCCATCGCGAGCACGATCAGCACCTTGGCGCCCTTGGACATCAGGCCCTCGATGTCGGCCAGCTGCTTCTCGGGCGAGCCGCCGGCATCGGCGCTCACGTACTTGGCGCCCAGCTTCTCGAGCTGGGCCTTGATGGCCGCCTCGTCGGTCTTCCAGCGTTCTTCCTGGAAGTTCGACCAGCTGACGCCGACGGTGAGCTGCGCCTGGGCGGCGGTGCTGAGGGATCCGAAAGCGAGCGCGAACGCGACGGCGCCCAGGGTGTGCTTGAACTGCATGTCTCTCTCCTGTCTTGTGGGGGTCTGTCTTGTGGGAGCATCACTTCGGCCGCCGGCGGGCGCAAGTTGGGCCGCGCCGACATAGTTTGAGTGACGAACGAAATGTTGCTGCAATCCGTTTCGGCGTCATCGGGACAAGCCCTGAGTCGCGTCCTCAGAGACCGCACGGGGTTCGGAATCCTCGGAGACTCGGACGTGCTTTCTCTCTCGCAGATGGCTGATGAGCAGTGCCGCCATCTCGAGGTCGGTCAACTTGTGTGCTCGCCTGAGCGCGACCAGCAGGTCACAGGTTTCGTCAGACCGGACCTCGTCACCGGAAAGTCGGGTGACGACGTGGGCCCACTCGTCAACCCGGCATCGCGAGTACGTCACGTGATGGCGAGCGGCCAGCTCCGCCACATATCGGCTGACTCCCGACATGGGAATGCGGATCGTGAGTTCCGCATCGGCAGGCTTGTGTTCCACGATCTTCCAGCGCGCAATCCGTCAGTTCACTCGATGAAACGCTGTCCCGCAAGCGCCGATAGATTCGACCGCAACTTTAATCCGCTCGGACATCATCAGGGCCATATACCATCCCCATGGGCGGAAAACATCGGCATCTACTACACGGATCTTTCTCGAAGTCGATCAATCCACTCACCACCCAAGCCATTCATTGCATCGTTGATCGGCCAGTTCGGCGCGCTCTCAATTAAATGGAGCAAGGTCCAAGCAAGCCCAAAGCAGTCATCCGGCCCAAAGAGCTTGGGCAGTGCCTGGGCCTCCTCGTCCGAGATTGGTTTTTTAACTGTCGATAATTGCGCCTCAATGGCTTGAACCTCTGAGACAGTTGCAGTGGATGAACTCGGAAGAGGGCCAAGATTTAGAAGGGATTGGATCGATGCTTGCATCTTTGTTCCGTCACTTGCCCATGAGCGATCGAGCCTCAGCGCGTCGGATACAGCGGCCGAGGCGAACTCTTCGGACTCGGTTAACACCTAGGCTCTTCAGCTTCCAAGCACCGATCACAAGACCAACTTTTCATCTAGCCATACGTCCTCATGCGTACTCGTAGCGAGGAAGCGCCAACCTGGAGCGAGCCCCAGATATGGGAGAACGATGGGCGCCCACTCCTCCAGATGCAAGGCGTGCAAGGGAAGAAAGAAATTCTTGTCATCAGACCAATCTTCGCCCGCCCAGATATACCACCCACACGTATCGTGTTGCGGCGCTACGCGCAGTCCGTTGACTGGCATAGCACCGCTTCTTAGATTCCTTGATACCCCAACCTTCAGGGTCAAGTCGCAGGCGACATAAGGTGCGCCGTACCGATTGCAAATCGCTTGCTGTGCTTTGACGAGCATTTGGGCCACGTCACACTTCATGCCCCAGCAATGAAACGAGCAACAACTCCCTTGGATCGGGCAGGGAAGACAACTCGAAGTTCGTGGTCGACATATGACCACGCAAGCGGAGGCTCGACAGTATCCGACTCGAAGCTCTTTGCCCAATCAGAAAGCGTCGTTTGAAGTATCTCCAGATAGGTGCGGCACTCTGCCGGATTGTTATGCAACGGAAGGTCGCTGTGTAGAACCACAACCTTCCTATTACTTATCCAACTTAGATCACGGAGGCAGTCTTGCAATGCATCCCAATTTCCACCGAAGTAGTCAGGAAATTTGCCAGTGCGCGCCAAGGCTGCCAGTAGTTCGCCCTTGAAGCGAATCCCAGCAGGAACCTTCAGCACGAAGTCGTCCTGCTCGAACATGGGGTCCGGGGAGTCGGAGTACTCGAATGTCGTTTTGACAGCTGCCATCGTTTGCTCCGCCTATGGATTCACTCGAATGAACGTGCGGTAGTGGTCCGGCGTGTAGAAGGTTTCCCCGCCTTGTCCCTTCACGATCCGCTGGGGGCCCGGGCCGTTTACGCCAGGAGTCGGATGCACGTACTCCTTATAGTAGCCGCTTGGCTGCTGCGGTAGCAGTCCCTCTTTGTTCGCGAACACGGAACCATCGTTTCGGCTCGGAAAGCTCTTGCCGGCAGATATGCGATCGAGTGTCGGTGTCAGATCGACCGTGCCTTGGAGGACGTTTCCTGTCGCACGGTCAGTCACCTTCACGCCGTTGATGAAGGGCGTCTCGCCAGCAGCCCCCTTTGCGGTAACTCCTTTGGGGCCGCCCCCCTGCCTTCCTCCAAAGCCCAGGAAAACGGCCATTGCGACGCCTTCTCCGCTGGAGATTCCTAGATCTCTGGGACCGTCAAAGCCTGCCTCAACCAATGCTTCATTGCCCGTGATGCTTCCCCACGTCACGGCAGCCAGACTTGCCAAGCCCGTGCCTGCGGTACGCCACATCGGATCCAGCGTCGGGTCAATCATTTGACGGCGCCTCTCCGCCGTATTCCAGCGAAGCCCACCACCGAGCGCACTCTGAGTTCCGAGCATCTGGACCTTCGGTGGTCCACCAAAGACGCTACCGGCGCACGATGACGTGCAGCTGTTGTCGGGGCCGTTTGACACCGTATGGGTCGTAGCACCGGCCGTTACCTCCACCGTGGCCATCGTCAAGATCGGCGGCGCGTCGCTTACAGTGATTTCTGGCGCCTTGCTCGGTGTCAGCTCATTTGGATTCCACCCGCTCAGGTCCGTGCTGTTCAGTGGCCTGTTCTCGACATAGCTGTAGCGGTTGTAGCTCTGTAGCTCATAGGGTTGCGTCACCGCGCGGTCCACTGATAGGAAGCGCCCGATCGTCGCGTCGTACATCCGCCCGTTCATGTGCGTGAGCCCGATGTCGTCGAGCTGCTCATGGCCGGTGAAGCCGCGGTCCGTGCCGCTGTTGACGGCGGGACTCCAATCGACGACGAGAGCGCCTGTCGCGTCGTAGTTGCCGTTGGCGAAGCGCCGCTTGCCGAACGGGTCGTACGCGTCGCGGGCCGTCACGTCGCCGTTGTGGTCCGTCGTCGCCGCGATGCTGCCCAGGTGATCCTTGTGCCAATACTCCAGCTTCACCGCGCTCAGGCTCGACTGCACGGGTGGTGCGGTCTGCGTGGATCCGAGTGACGGCAGCGCTCCGGTGGTGACCAGCACGCCGAGGCTCTGGCCGCCTGCGCTCAGGTAGTGGCGGTTGCTCGTGACCGCAGGGTTCGCTGCGCTCGGACTTGTCGGCGTATTGACTTCGCTCTCGAAGGCCAGGCCACCCGTGTTGTCCGGGTGCAGGTACCACGTCGTTCGAGTACCGGCGTTCGTGCCACTCGGAATCGTCCGCACCTCGCGAATGCGCGCATGGTCCTCGTCGTAGTTCCACACGTAGCTCGGTCCGCCTGACGGCCCTTGCACGCCGCTCTGGCTGTCCGGCAGGTTGAAGCCSGTGWASGYGATCCCRCGGTACT
This sequence comes from Rhizobacter sp. P2_H3, assembly GCF_056403355.1. Lineage (NCBI taxonomy): Bacteria > Pseudomonadati > Pseudomonadota > Betaproteobacteria > Burkholderiales > Sphaerotilaceae > Rhizobacter > Rhizobacter sp. P2_H3. Next base: position 45,363 of record NZ_JBFUFQ010000025.1, read on the forward strand.
TGCCCGCCGTCGCGCTCGCGATGTTCCCGTTCGCATCGAAGCCATAGCTGTTGGCTGCGGCTCCCTCGATGCTTTGAACGGCGTGYGGTCGAACCGAGGTCGCCCCCTGCGCGCCGTAGTTGTAGATGCCGACATCGCTCTTGTAGAGGATGCTGCCCAGCGCGTTGTATTGCAGGCTCACCGTGCGCACCAGGCCGCTGATCGCAGGCGCGGCCACCGTGTAGCGCTGCAGCCGCCCGAGCGCGTCGTGCTCGAAGTTCTCCGTCACCGCGCCGGTCGCGCCATCCCCGTTCGCATCATTGCGGTTCGTCAGGCGCCCCAGGCTGTCCCACACGTAGCCGTGGTTCAGCACGTCGGTCGCGTTGCCCTTGCCGGTCGTCAGGCTGCTGGTGCGGCCCGTCGATGCCTCATAGCCGGACCTGCTCACGACCGCGTTGCTGTACTTCTGCTGCTCCAGGCCGTCCCACGCGTTGTAGGCCAGCCCCTGCCACAGCACGGTGCCGGCCGGCAGCGTGACGCTCGCTCCCGGCGTGCCACCTGGGGTGGCGGGCAACGGGTTCACCGTGACCGCCGTCGCGAGCGACACCGTGCCGAGGAATCCCTTCGGCGTGTAGCCGTAGTTCACCATCAGCCCGGTCGGCCAGGTCTGTGTCGATTGCCGGCCGTTGGCGTCATAGCTCAGCGCGCTCGCAAAGCTCGGCCCGTTGGCAATGCTCGTGCGGGTGTTGATCAGCCGTCCCAGGCTGTCGTACACCCACTGCCGGCTGAGGTCCGTGTTGGCACTTGTCGCGCACAGCTTGCCGATGCCCATCGCGCAGTTGTCGTAGGTCCAGGTGCTCGCGTACTCCGGCTCGGTGCGCAGCGTCATCCGGCCCAGCGCGTCGTACGCCATCGTCGTCTGGCTGCCGCGCTGCTTCTGCAGCGGGTTCTGCTGCCACACCGCCTGGCCGAGGGCGTCGTAGTGGTACTCGAGCATCCCGGCGTCCGGGTCCGTCAGCCTGAGCTTGCGGCCCCGGATGTCGTACGCGATCTGCACGGTGTTCTGCAACGCGTCCTTCGTCGTGACGAGGTTGCCGAATGCGTCGTGCTGGTGRACGAGTTGCGCRCCTTGYGCRTCGGTGATGCGGATCGGGCGGCCCTCCACGTTGCGCTCTTCGAGCCGGGTGTGACCCTGGTCGTCGATGGCAGTCGTTTGCAGCGCGCCGTAGACCACGGCCGACAACCGCGCCCGGCGGCTGCCCCGGTTGCCGAAGCCCACGCTCGGCTGGTTGCCCTGGGGGTCGGCCGTGTAGGTGCGAACGACCCGACCCAGCGCGTCGTACTCCGAGCGCGASARMCCCACGTCGGYGCYGCCGCCGCTGGTCGACGAGCCGCTGTCCAGGAAGTACGRCTGCGTCTGCAGCAGCACCTGGCCCAGRTCGCCGTACTCGGTGTCGGTCGCGATCAGGCGGTTCGTGCCGCCGGGTTGCGTGGCGCCGTCGAACGCCTCGGTGATCTGGCGAAGCACCCGGCCCGCGCGGTCGATGTACTTGCGGGTGAACGGGCCGTTCTTGACGCCCTCCGAGCCGCTTGCATCGCGCGGCTCCGCGTGCGTGAACTTCACCGCATCGGCCGGGATCTCGGCCGCGCCGGGGCTCGGGCACGTCGGGCTGTTCGTGGCAGTGTCGACGCGGCCCGCGATGTAGCAGTAGGCCGTGATCGCTCGCGTGCCGTCGGCACGAATCTCTCGCGTCGCGCGACCCAGGTCGTCATATTCCCAGCGCGTGGTCAGCCCGTTCGGCCCGGTCTTGCTCAGCACCGTGCCGAAGCGCGGGTCCACCGTCTGCGTCTCACCGTGCAGCAACGCATTCCTGCGCTCACTCGGCAGGCTGCCTGCAGGCACCTTGATGCTCTGGCCGGCGATCGTCACTGTCTGCGTTGCAAAGGTCGTCGTGCTCGTACGGGCTGTGAAGAGCGCTTCACCGCTTGCGCCCGGGCAGTTCTCCTTCCGCGTGCTGATGCGGTTGCCCGCCGGGTCGTAGCCGTAGGTTGTCAGCACGCACAGCTTGGGATCGTCGGGCTCGACCTTCTCGGTGTCCACCAGGCCGTCGGCGCGGTAAGTGGTACTCACCGTCTTCGTGTAGTGGAATGGGTCAATGGGTGGCTGAACCTGCGCTTGCGCGATCGCTTGCACCGCAGCGGCGCTCGCGAGCATCACCAGTTGAGCCAGCCGCTTCATTGCTTGCTTTGTGTACTTCACAGGCAGGTCCCCTTCACGATCGCCTTGCTCGTCGTCGCGGTGCCAAACGGGTTCTTCACGCTGAAGTTCACCGTGCGCGCCGTGCATCGGTCGTACACCCACTGGAAGGTGCAACTCCCCGGTGACGCGGCCACGCTGCCGCCCACGGTGCAGGTGCTCGTGCCGCCCGAGGCCGCATCGCTCTGGGTCACCGCCGTGATCGTCTGCGCCGCGCTGTACGGGTTCGCCACCGTCAGCGTGATCGTCGTGTAGG
>NZ_JBFUFQ010000026.1:0-46270 GCF_056403355.1 Rhizobacter sp. P2_H3
GCCGCAGGCCGAGCGCTTCGGCCACCCGGTGCGCGACGGCCGGGCCGCGCTCGCCCATCACCGAAAGCGTGCCCACCGCGCCGCCCAGCTGCAGTTGCAGCGCCTGCAGCCCGGCCGCGCGCACCCGCTGCCGGCAGCGCAGCAGCGGCGCGATCCACGCCACCAGCTTGAAATCGAAGCTGACCACCTGCGCCGGCTGCATCAGCGTGCGCGCCAGCACCGGCACGCCGCGGTGCTGCCGTGCCAGCGCGAGCAGCGCGGCAGCGAGCGCGCCCAGGTCGCGGTCGACCAGCGCGAGTGCGCGGCGGGTGGTGAGCGCGAGGCCGGTGTCGATCACGTCCTGGCTGGTGCTGCCCCAGTGCACGTAGCCGGCCGCATCGGCATCGAACAGGCCGACCGCCTGCGTCAGCGCCTTGACCAGCGGAATGGCCAGGCTGCCGGCCCGGCCGCTCGCGTCGATGAGGGCGCCCAGGTCGTACAGCTCGGCCTTGCAGACACCGGCGATCGCCTGGGCGGCGGCGGCCGGCACCAGGCCTTCGGCGGCCTGCGCGCGCGCGAGCGCCGCCTCGAAATCGAGCATCGCCTGCAGCACCGAGGCCGGCGAGAACACCGCCGACATCTCGGGCGTCGACAGGAAGCCTTCGAAAACCGATTGCCCCGTCGACATCACCGCGCTCCGGTCAGGCGGCGGCCGCCTGCGCCTTTTGGGCCTTCCGCTGCATCTTGCGATCGCTCAGCCGCTGCAGGCAGGTCAGCGAGGCCAGGTGGGCGTAGATCAGCGGCAGCATGCCGTTGCGGTACAGCTCGAGCACCTGGGCATCGGGCAACGCGCGCAGCTTGTCTTCATCGACCACGAGGAAGCCGTCGACCGAGAAGGTCTCGCCGTCGTCCAGCGTGCCTTCGGCGCGCATGCTCTTCAGCAGGTCGAGCTCGCGCAGGCGTTCGCAGAACAGCGGGGTGCGCTGCGCTTCCTGGTCGTACAGCTCGAGCAGCTTCATCACGTTGTTAAGGGTCTCGGTCGGCTCGCCGGCGGCGGTGAGCAGCGGCGTGCCCTGCGGCCCGTCGACGAGGCCCGGGTAGCCTTCATCGATGACCACCGAGAGTTCGTCGCCGGTGCCGTCGGCACGCGGGAAGCGCGTGAGCCCGAGCGGGTAGCAGCGCAGCGCGGCCGGGATGTAGCGGCCGACCCACTGCGTGCCCTCGACGAACAGGTTCTCGCCCACCGTCAACCCGAGCAGCACGGCCGGGTTGAGCTGCGGGCTGCCGTCTGCGGTGGTGCCGCTGTTGACGAACAGGATCGGGTAGTCCTTGCCGGCCTCGACGAACTCGCCGAAGGTGCAGAACAGCGCGTTCATGCCGGCGGCTCCCGACACGTCCAGCGGCAGCACGTGCTTGCCGGCATGGCGCGTGCGGTCGAGCAGCGCGGGCTTCTTGTAGAGGGCAGTGATCATTGAACTTCAGCTCCAGGGGGCAAGGCGGTGGCCATCACCTTGTCGACACGCTTGCCGTCCAGGTCGACCACCTCGAAACGCCAGCCTTCCCAGTCCACCGTGTCGGCGGTCTTGGGCAGCCGGCCCAACAACAACATGATCATGCCGGCCAGCGTGTTGTAGCGGCCGCGGTCTTCCTCGGGCAACTCCTTCAGCGACAGCCGGTCCTTCAGCTCGGGCACCGGGATCAGGCCGTCGAACAGCCAGCTCTGGTCGTTGCGCTGCACCGCCCAGGCTTCGCCGTCGGCCGGCGTCGTGAACTCGCCGGTGATCGCCTCCAGCACGTCGCGCACGGTGATGACGCCCTGCACCTCGCCGTACTCGTCGACCACGAAGACAAGCTGGGCCGACGACGCGCGGAACTGCTCGAGCAGCTCCATGCCCGACAGCGTCTCCGGCACGAACACCGGCGCCTGCAGGCCCTCGGTCAGCGCGAGCGGGCGGCCCTGCAGCATCTGCTGCAGCAGCGTCTGCGCCGAGATCACGCCGACCACGTCGCTCAGGCTGCCGCGGCACACCGGGTAGCGCGAGTGCTCCTGGTCGCCCATCACCTTCAGCACGTCGTCGAGGCCGGCCGACGCGTCGAGCCAGGTGATTTCGGTGCGGGGGATCATCATCGAGCCGACCTGCCGGTCGTCGAGGCGGAACACGTTGCGCACCATCTGGTGCTCCTGCGCCTCGATCACGCCGGCGTCCAGGCCTTCCTCGAGGCTGGCGGCGATCTCCTCTTCGGTCACCGAACGGTTCGGCCCGCCGCGGATGCCCAGCAGGCGCAGCGTGCCCTCGGTGCAGAACGACAGCAGCTTGACGAACGGGCGCGCCGCCATCGACAGCCATTCCATCGGCTGCGCGACCAGGCGGGCCACGTTCTCGGGATACATCTGCCCGAGCCGCTTGGGCACCAGCTCGCCGAAGATGATCGTGAGGAAGGTGATGCACATCACCACGAGGGCGGTGGCGGTGATGCCGGAGGCCTTCTCGTGGATGTTGAATGTCAGATGGATCCAGGCGGCCAGCGGCTCGGAGAAGGCGGCCTCGCCGACGATGCCGTTGAGCACGCCGATCGAGGTGATGCCGATCTGCACGGTGGACAGGAACTTGGTGGGGTTCTCGTGCAGGTCCATCGCGGCGCGGGCGCCTTCGTCGCCGGTTTCCACCATGACCTGCAGGCGCGCCTTGCGACTGGCGGTGAGCGCCATTTCAGACATGGCGAACAGACCGTTGAGGATGATCAGGAAGGCGAGGAGCGCTATGTCCATGGAAGCACGCTGCCGGGGCCCGGCCCGGAACGCGCAAAACGACGAAGGCCGCAAGGGTAGCAGATGGCGCCGGCGGGGCCGTGACGGGGTGGGCGGGCAGAATCCCGGCGATGAACTACCTGATCGGTGACCTGCAGGGCTGCTGCGACCCGCTGGAGCGCCTGCTCGAGAAGATCGGCTTCTCTGCCTCGCGCGACCACGCGTACCTGCTGGGCGACCTGGTGAACCGGGGCCCGGCCTCGCTGCGCACGCTGCGGCGGCTGCAGCAGCTGGGGTCGTCGGCCACCTGCCTGCTGGGCAACCACGACCTGCACCTGCTGGCGGTGGCGCACGGGGTGCGCAAGCCGGGGCGGCGCGACACGCTGGGCGAGATCCTGGACGCGCCGGACCGCGGCGCGCTGATCGACTGGCTGCGCCGCCAGCGGATGGCGGTGCACGCGCATGGCTGGCTGATGGTGCATGCCGGCGTGGTGCCGCAGTGGGACCTGGCGACGACGCTGGCGCTGGCCGGCGAGGTGGAGCAGCGGCTGCGCAGCGACGACCTGGCGGGTTTCCTGCAGGTGATGTACGGCAACGAGCCGGCGCGCTGGGACGCGGCGCTGCAGGGCGCCGACCGGCTGCGCTTCGCGGTGAACGTGCTGACGCGGATCCGCTTCGTGGCCGCCGACGGCACGCTGGACATGGCAAGCACCGAGGCGGCGGACGCCGCGCCGCCGGGGCTGTTCGCGTGGTTCGATGCACCGCAGCGCCGCACGGCGGGGGTGCCGATCGCGTTCGGGCACTGGTCGACGCTCGGGCTGACGATCCGGCCGGACCTGATGGCGCTGGACACCGGGTGCGTGTGGGGCGGGCGGCTCACGGCGGTGCGGCTCGCGGCCACGCCGGAGGTGGTGCAGGTGGACTGCGAGCAGGCGCAGCAGCCCGGCTGACCGGAACGCCGGGACTACAATCGCGGCCTTCTTCAGGAAGCGTGGCCGAGCGGTTTAAGGCACTGGTCTTGAAAACCAGCGACGGGCAACTGTCCGTGGGTTCGAATCCCACCGCTTCCGCCAACAACACCATCGGGAAGGCTGACGAGCACGGAGGCAAGTCCCGCGGCCGCACAGGCATGCGACCATGCCGACGCACCCGCCCTTCGCTTCACGGCGGCAGCCAGGGGCAACGTAGCGGCATGAAGTGGAAGAACAGGAACCTCCGGGAACTCGCACACATCATCTGCGGTGACGCTACCCCGTCGGAGGTCAGCTACTTCCGATACCGGTCGAGCATGTTCATCACGGAGTTCTTCGAGGACTGCGACCTGGACTTCATCCATGACGGGTCCACGCGCTGGGCCTGGGTGGCTGCCCGCCTGGAGGAGGTACTAGCTCTGCCCCACTCAGGCCCAGCTGTTCCGCCCGATGCTTTCATACGGATCATTCGCGCGGTGCTCGACAAGGGCGAAGCTCAGAAGGCTGACCCGGATCGCAGCAAGGCACTTGCTGCCTTGAACGTGGTCCTCGCCCGGGAAGGCTGGGAAGCGTTCTACGACGAGAGTGGTGTCGGTCAACTTCGGCACTTGCCTACCAAGAGCGTGGTCCAACTGGCGAACCCCCATCGCCCCATGACGCCGGCAGAGCTGGAGCGCCGGGAGCAACTCACGGCGTACCTGAACAAGTGCTCCGAGGACGAGCTCATCGAGGAGTTGCTGCTGCCCCTGTTCCGCCAGTTGGGCTTCCACCGCATCACGGCAGCGGGCCACAAGGACAAGGCCCTGGAGTACGGCAAAGACGTATGGATGAAGTACACCCTGCCAACACTTCACGTCCTCTACTTCGGGATACAGGCCAAGAAGGGGAAGCTCGACTCGGCGGGCGTTGGCAAGGACGGCTCAGCCAACGTAGCCGAGATTCATAACCAAGTGAGCATGATGCTCGGGCACGAGATTTTCGACCCCGAACTCAATCGTCGTGTCCTCGTGGACCACGCCTTCATCGTCGCCGGTGGCGAGATTACGAAGCAGGCGCGCAATTGGCTCGGCAACAAGCTCGATGCGACCAAGCGCTCCCAGGTCATGTTCATGGACAGGGACGACATCCTGAACCTGTTCATCGTCACGAATCTACCGCTACCCAAAGGCGCGTTGCCGCCGTCGTCGAATCCATTCGATGACCTAGACGACGAAATCCCGTTCTAGGCCTCAGCATCAGGCCCCACGGGGATCATGTGCGACACCGCGAAAAGAACGACCCCGAGAGTGGGGCCGTTCGAGAGTGGGATGTTGCCTACTTGGTCGGCTCGACGGTTTCGCCCAGACGCCGGTACACGCTTTCGGTAGTCTCCTGCTGAGTGTGGCCGAGCAGCTTGCTGGCGTGTTCGACAGGCAGTTCACTGGCCGTCTTCGGACGGATGTCGCGGAACTGGAACGCGCGGATGCGTGAGGCCAGGTCTTTGTCATCAGCCTCCGTTGCCGCCTTGACAGCAGTCGCCCGAGCATCGTCAAACCGCGTGCGCAAGGTCCACTGGTTGAGCGGCCGAGCCGACAAAGTGGTAATCATGAACATGCTGGCCACCTTCCCCTCGCGGTTCTTGATGCGGTCGATGAGCTGGCCGAACTCGGTGCGGGCGCTCCCCTCATTGAGCAAGATGCGCAGCTTCTTGTTGGTCTTGCCCTGCTTGACCGAGAGCGCGCCGTTGCGAACAGCCCTTGTCGCCGCAGAGCGCGTCAGTGATCGAGCGTTGAGCCGAGCGCAAAAAAGCCCGGACGCGAATGCCCGGGCAAGAGAGAGGAAACAACTACCACTAACGAAGATGCGAAGGTCGCCAAAAGCAATTCAATGACCTCCACTCTCGTATAGCGCGCCAGGACCCCCATGCCGCTACGCGCAGCAATCGAGAAAAACCGCCAGCTCACGGGGTGTTCTTTCAACGAGGCGGAGTCAACGAGCATCGACAGGTCAGACAGGCAGGATTCCTCTTGAGCTTCCACCGAGGAACCACCTAGCCGGTCCGACTAGTCGAAATAGACTGATCGCATACAACCCCAAGGAGGTCCGCGTGACAGAACCGGCATCGGAACAGCTCCCGCTAGAGGAGCAAGAGGGATCGCTCAAAAACCTGAATCGCTTCATGCGACTACTCAGAGACCACGACGAGCGCGCCCTGGTGCTATCGCTCGCCACGTTCCTGGAGGACACGCTGGGCCGCCTATTGCTTGCCTACTTCCGAGATTGCAAGGCCACCCGGGAACTCGTAGAAGGCTTCAATGCACCACTTGGCACCTTGGGTGCCCGCATCAAGGCCGTCTATGCCTTCGGCCTCGCAACAGAGGAGCAGTTCAGAGACATGGAGATTCTGCGGAAGGTGCGCAACCAGTTCGCGCACAACTGGGAAGGGGTCTCCCTGGAGAGGAATGACATCGCGGCAATGATCGGCCAGTTGTCGGGCTACACATTCGACCGGCAGTCAATCCCTGGAGGCCCGAAGGACCGTCTCCGCGAGACCATGACGAGTTGCTGTGTCGAGCTGCACCTATTCTTCACTCGTATTGAAGAGGGGAAGGCCGTCAAAGCTCCCGATGTCAGCTTTCGGCTAGCGACCACGCCGCCTAAGCCGACCTACGGTCCTCGGTACGTTCGATGACGTCTGCGCACAGGAGAGCATGACAATGACCGAGTCAAACAGGCCCGAGGGAACCCCGCTTGTGATGGCGGTTAGCGCGCCCCTCAAGCTCATAGCGAAGGACGGCCGGGACAGCTGGAAACCCACGCTGCAAGACATCAACCGTTCGACGTACGACTATCTGAAGCTCAATCGCGCGAGCGGCTTCATCGACGGGAACGTGGCTCCGTACATGATGCTCGTGGGCTTCGATGGGACCTTGGCCATGCCAGCCCTTCCAGAGTTCTCACAGGCGGATGTCGCGCTCAGAATTTTCAACCGGGTCTTCCTGGAGATGCTGCTGGGCGGTGTCTACACGGAAGGCGCGGCACCCTCTGACATTTGCTCCGGGTGGCTGTTCAAGACTGGCTACATACGCCTGCTGAGTCGCGGCAGCCGGAACACGGCATTGCATTCCGCGCTACGCGACCGGAGCGCCAGCGTAACCGACAACATTGTGCTGCTTGATCGCGTGCCAATCACCATCGCCGCCCTAGAGAAGGCCATTCAGCGCGGCCGCTCCATTCTCTCGACGTGCGAGCCCCTTAGCCCTGAGATTGCGCTGGCCGGCACCACCCACTATGTCGCAGGCGCGCTCGCCGAATCGCTGACCTGCCTTTGGACGTCTATTGAACAGGTAGTGAGCAGGATATGGCGGCTTGAGGTGGAGGCCAAGGTCCAGGCGGATGCGATCCCAAATCGCAGTGGATTCCTTAAGGACTATCGCGTCTGGACCACGTCCGCACGAATCGAACTTCTCTTTCAGAAGGGCCTCATCGAGGCCGAGACCTACCGGCTGCTCAACCAGGCGCGCAAGGCGCGCAATGAATTCATCCACAGCGGCGCCCAGCCCGACCTGACGGAGGCAACCGCGGCCCTGAGYGCGCTGTTCCAACTCCTGTCGTCGTGCTCTAGCGACTACAAGAACACCCACCTACTGGACGAAACGTGCGGACAGATCATTGCCCGATGCATTAGGACGCCCCGCAAGGACGAAAGGCTCGAACCGAGCTATTGGAGGGACATCGCACGACTGCCCGGTGAGCCACAGTTCAAAGGGAAGTACAAGCCATTCGACTTGAAGCTGAAACCCATCACGTCATTCGACCCAGCATATGCCAAGAAGGCTGCGCGTGCGAAGGCGAAAGTCGACGACCCCAGCAACGGGACAGTGTGATGCCAAGCGCCAGGATGAGCCGTGGCCGGGCAAAAACCGCCTCCGCTAGCTTCCAATGAAAGTACAGCCAATCAGTTCGAGTTGGGAGAGAGTGAGTGGCATCGCAGAGTCAGGTGAATTTGATCGTTGGCAAGTGCTGATGAAACAGGACTCAGGCCGACCTGTCGGTTGCCGTTGCCATCTCGGTGGGCGGCACGGCCAGAGCCACGGTCCAGTGCCCGCCGGGCTCCTGACGCAAATCGAGCAGATCGTAGGTTTTCAGCATGTTGACCAGCCCCGCATGCCCATAGGTTTGGGGTGAGAAGGATGGGTCAGCGCGCCGCAAGTACGAGCCGAGGGTCGCCACGTGGACGCGTCCGTCGGGCGAATCTGCCGCCAGGAGTTTGACGGCGGTGACAATCGACTTCGGCCGCTGCTTGGGCTTTGGCGCCACGGCCGATTTGGTCGCTTGAGGTGCCGCCTGCGAGGCATCTGCCGGCTCAGGCGGCATCCACTGGAAGAACTGGTCGCTGGCGTTGCGCAGCGCTTCCGGCGTTTTCGTCTCGCCGATCACGTGCACTGTGGCGCCACGCTCGCGCAGCTTGCGGCAGAGACCGGCAAAGTCAGAATCGCTGGTGACCAGGCAGAAGGTGCTGGCCCGCTGGTCAAAGAGTGCCTCGATGGCGTCCATCGCCAACGCAATGTCGGAGGTGTTCTTGCCGGGGGCATAGGCGTACTGCAGGCAGGGGGTGAAGGCTTGCTGAACGAGAACGGTCTGCCACTTGTTGGCCAAGGCGGCGTGGCTGCCAAAACCCCGCCTCAGCACTACGCGCCCGAACTGGGCCGCCACCCGCAGCGCGTAGTCGAGGATGTCCGGGTCTGCGTTCTCGCAGTCGACCAGTACTGCGACTTTGGCGTCAATTTCCACTGAAGTCGATTGCATGCTGCCTCCCCCGCCGAATTGTTGTCCAGCCTTCGCAAGACGACCTGCCAGCGGTCGTGCGGCTCAAAGGCCACGGCGTTGGCGCTCATGTTAGCCAAGGGAAAGAAGCAGATATGCGATGCCACTGAAAATATGGCGGAACAATGCAATGAATCGCCTGGGCGGCAACCATGACGGCGTACCGTGTGAGCAGTATTCAAACGTCGGATGAAACCAGATGGCCTCGCCAGGGACTTTGCGGGAAAGGCTCCCCTTGTCGAACTCAGAACGCTCCTATGCATGGCAATGCTTCGCCTGCGACGCATCCAATCCACCGCGCGCCGATCTCTGCGCAGCCTGCGGCTTCCCCGCTCGCGCCACGGGAAAGCAGATCGGTGCAGCACGCGCCTCCAAAGCAACAGCGGCCAGACCGGGGATCGTTCCAGCGGACCGCAGCGCCATCGATTCCCTCATCGCGGCCCTGTCGCCGCTGCCGATGTGGCGCAAGGTCCTCGTCGTCCTCGGCGGATCGCTGTGCGTCGGCGGCGCCTTCTGGCTCAAGGTCACGATGTCGCTCGCCGGGGTGGCATGGGGCCTCGGCGCGCTGGCGCTGGGCATGCTCGTCGCAGGGCTGTCGCAGGTCAGCCGTAGCACCACACCGTCATCGAGTGCACCCGATTCCGTCGGCCCGTGACGCCGATACGCCTCACGCCAGGCTGATGCTCCCATCCTCGTCATCCGCCCGCAGCCACCCGATCGCCAGCGCGATCAGCACGCCGCCGATCACCATCGCGATCCAGCGCCAGTGCCGGTTCGACTCCACCAGCTCACCGTCGCGCGCAATGTGCACGCACTGGCGCAGCAAGCGCGTCGCCTGCACCTGGATCGCATCGCCATCCTTCAGCCGCTGGTACGCCGCATACCCGACCGAGCAACTCGCCACCTGCCCGCCCACCAGGTGCAGCGTGTAGCTGGTGTCGCCGGAGCGGTTGTCGCGGCGCGCCGACTCACCATCGTTGACGTGGCTCGTGTGCTGGTCGACCCGCAGGGTTTCATCGCGCAGCGGCAGTGCGGTGTCGCTCAGCAGCACGACACCACCGATGAAGAACAGGCAACGCAGCAGCAGCTTGAACACAAGGCCTCACTTCGAAGGGTCGATCGGCTCGACCAGGTGCGCCCGGTTCGCGGGCGCGGCATACGGCTCGGGCCAGAACTCCACCAGCCGCGTGATGAGCCCGTCTTCCACCGTGAAGAAACTGAGCGCGCGCGCCGACTGCACGCCATCGGTGACCGACACGTCCGACACCGCCTCGCCCTGCCCGCCCACCAGCCGGTTGATCGCGAAGCGCCACGGCCCGTGGGCGGCGTACTCGGTGTTCATCTGCGCGAAGTTCTGCGCGCCGCGGATGCGCTCGTTCGACTGCGGCCACTCCAGCACGAAGCCAGGCGCCAGCACCTGCGCCACGGCAAAGAAATCGTTCGTCGCCATCAGGCGCCAGAACGCCTGGACGGTGTCGACGGCAGCGGGATTCGGCATGCCGGCATTGTCACGCCGAACCGCGCTTCGCCGCCGGCTCGGCCGGCCGCACCCAGCGCGCCAGCGTCGCGAACATCTCCTCGACCTTGATCGGCTTGGCAATGTGGTCGTTCATCCCCGCAGCCAGCACCTTCTCGCGATCCCCGACCATCGCATTCGCCGTCATCGCGATGACCGGCAGGTCCTGCAGCCGCGGCTGCCGGCGCAGCGCCCGGGTCGCCGCGAACCCGTCCAGCACCGGCATCTGGCAATCCATCAGCACGCCATCGAACGGCTCGCCCTCCAGCATGTCGAGCGCCTCCTGGCCGTCGTTGGCGACGCTCACGACCAGGCCGGCGCGCCGCAGCACGTCCAGCGCCAGCTCCTGGTTGATCGGGTTGTCCTCCACCAGCAGGATGCGCGCGCCGCTCAGGCCGGCCCGGTGCCGGGCCAGGTCTTCCTCGCGCTGCACCAGGCGCGTTGGATGGTGTACCGCCAGGCCGAGCGCCTTGCTGCAGGCATCCAGCAGCGTCGACGGCGTGACCGGCTTGGTGAGCAGCGCACTGACCGCGAGCGCCTGCTCGACCAGCCGCTGCTGCGCGTCGGCACGGCTGAAGGCCGTCAGCATCAGCACCATCGGCAGCGGGTGGCGCCGCCCGGCAGACCGTGACAGCAGGCGGGCGCACTCCATGCCGTCCATGCCGGGCATCTTCCAGTCGAGCAGCAACAGGTCGTAGGGCGCGTCGCCCGCGTCGGCCAGCTCCAGCCGGCGCAGCGCGTCCCGGCCGTCGCTGGCGGTATCGGCCGTCAATCCGAGCGCGCTGACCATCGCGGCGACCACGTCGCGCGCACTGGCGTTGTCGTCCACCACCAGGGCACGGCTGCCACGCAGGCCGTCCCGGCGCAACGCCGGCGGCTGGGCGGGCGCGCCCTTCTGCAGGTCGTAGTGCACGCTGAAGTGGAAGCGGCTGCCACGGCCCGGTTCGCTGTCGACGGCCAGCTCGCCGCCCATCAGCCGCACCAGGTTGCGGCTGATCGCGAGCCCCAGGCCCGTGCCGCCATGGCGCCGGCTGGTCGAGGCGTCCGCCTGCGTGAACGCCTCGAACAGGCGCTGCTGATGCTCGCGGTCGATGCCGACGCCGGTGTCGCGCACCTCGAAACGCAGCTGCACCGAGACCTCGTCCCGCTCGATCACGCCGATGGCCAGGACCACCTCGCCACGCTCGGTGAACTTGATGGCGTTGTTGCCCAGGTTCAGCAGCACCTGCCCCAGGCGCGACGGATCGCCCATCACCGCCGGCAGTTGCGGCGGCACCGCGAACACCAGTTCCAGGCCCTTCTCGTCCGCCTTCATCCCCAGCAGGTTGCTCACGTTGTCCATCACGTCGCCGAGGCTGAACGCGATCGTCTCCATCTCGAGCTTGCCGGCCTCGATCTTCGAGAAGTCGAGGATGTCGTTGATGATGCCCAGCAGCGACTCCGCCGAGCCGTGCACCTTCTGGATGTAGTTGTGCTGCTGCGGGTTCAGCCCGCTCTGCAGCGCCAGGTACGACATGCCGAGGATCGCGTTCATCGGCGTGCGGATCTCGTGGCTCATGTTGGCCAGGAACTCGCTCTTGGCCGAGCTGGCCGCCTCCGCCTCGCGGCGCGCCTGGCGGTCGGTCTCGGCCTGCCGGCGCTCGGTGAGGTCGACGATGAAGGCCACGCCCTGGTGCACCGAGTCGCTCAGCAGCGCCCCGCCGATCAGCACCGGCACCAGGCTCCCGTCCTTGCGGATGTAGTGCTTCTCGTAGGGCTGGCAGCGGCCGGTGTCGCGCAGCTGCTGGATGGCCTTCTGGTCGGCATCGGCCTGCTGCGGCGGCGTGAGCCGGGCCCAGTTCACCAGGCCGGCGTGCAGGTCGTCGCGGGCGTAGCCGATGATCTCCAGGAAGGCATCGTTCGCCTCCGTGATCGCACCCGTGGTGTCCCAGAAGAACACGCCGATCATGCTGGACTCGACCACCCGGCGCACGCGCGCCTCGCTGGCGCGCAGCGCCTCCTGCGTCTCGATCTGCTCCCGGGCGCGCTGCTCGATGCACTCGCCCATCGCGTTGATGCTGCGCTGCAAGGCGCCGATCTCGTCGGCCGCCCCGCCGTGATCGATGCGCGCCGAGACATCGMCCTGCTCGATCCGCCGCACGCAGTCCAGCGTCGCACCGATGCGGCGCAACAGCCAGCGCCCGAACAGGCCGGCCGCGATCGCGTTCAGGCACAAGGCGGCGAAGGCGATGACCCCGATCGCGCCCATGAACCCGGCCCCGCCCGCCGCGCCGAGAAAGAACACGGCAGCACCCAGCACCGCAGCGGTCATCACGAGGATGGCCGCCAGCGAGATCAGGTTGAGTCGCGTGGCGATCTTCATCGCTCAGCCTCGCGCATTCGCCTTCTCCTGGTTCTCCGTTCGAGCGGAGAGACGTCCCCTGCTGGCGAGAATGATGTGCCGATGCATCGGCTTGTCAATGCCGGACTCGACCTTCTCGTTTACCCTGGAAACGGCCTGCCGGAGGTTCAAGACCCGCGGCCGAAGGCGCAAGATCCCAGTCGCCCAGCGGTGTGCGTTGAGGAGACGAGCATGGGTCGCAAGCTTTGGCCGGCGCGGGCCGTCTACGCGCTCGCAGCAGGGCTGCTCGGCGCGAGCCTGGCACACGGCGCCGAGCCGCAGCCCCGGCTCAAGGGTTCCGACACGACCGTGGTGCGCCCCGGCGACGTGCTGCCGCCGCGCGTGGCCGAGCCCTGCAAACCGGGCCGCTGCCCGTTTGCCGGACAGCACGTGACGGTGCTGGTCGCCGAAGGCCAGGGGATCGGCGGGCCGGTGCTGGAGATCAAGCCGGAATTCGAGGCCGCCACCGGCGCCACGCTCGAGATCGTGCAGCGCTCCCACGAGGAGCTGTTCGCCACGCTGATCTCCGACCTGACCAACCGCACCGGCCGCTACGACGCCTGCATCGCCGGCGCCTGGTGGCTCGGCGAACTGGTTGCCGGCAAGCACATCGTCCCGTACGACCGCTACTACAAGGATCCGCGCTTCCCGGCCTGGGACATCGCCGAGGTGCTGCCGGCGCCGCGCAGCCTGCTCGAGTTCGGCGGGCACAAGTACATGGTGGCCAACGACCACGACGGCCAGGTGATGTACTACCGGCGCGACCTGCTGGCGGACCCGCAGCACCGGGCCGCCTTCCAGAAGGCCCACGGCTACCCGCTGGCGCCGCCGGCCACCTGGGAGCAGTTCCGCGACATCGCCGACTACTTCAACGGCAAGGACCTCAACGGCGACGGCGAGCCGGACCACGGCCTGCTGCTGCCGCTGCGCGCCGGGGTGCAGGGCATGTTCCATTTCATGTCGCTGTCCGCGCCCTTCGTGATCGGCCCGGACAACCCGCACCTGTACTGGTTCGACCCGCAGACCATGAAGCCGCTGCTGGACAGCCCGGGCCACGTGCGCGCGCTCTCGATGCTGGTCGACCTGGTGCAGTTCGGCCCGAAGGAGATGCTCAACTGGGACCTCGGTCGCGGCTGGGACTACTTCCTGTCCGGGCGCGCCGCGCTCACGCTCACCTGGGGCGACCTCGGCGCGCTCGCGCAGCAGCCGGGCAGCCGGGTGCGCGGCAAGGTGGGCTCGTCGCAGCTGCCCGGCACCTTCGAGTACTACGACGTCGGCCGCCACAGGTGGGTGAAGACCGAGCGGCCCAACCGCGTCGGCAACACCACCGGCGGCTCCTGGGCGGGCGTGATCTCGCGCGACTCCAAGGTGCCGGCTGCCACCTACTACCTGCTGGCGCTGATGGCCACCGAGCCGAAATCGCGCGTCTACGCCGCGCGCGGCTGGGACGGCATCGACCCGGGCCGCCGCTACCACCTGCTGCCGCCCAAGGGCAGCGGCCGCTTGAACGACTACCTGCAGGCCGGCTGGGACGCCACCGACGTGCGGCAGTACCTGCAGGCCTATGACGACACCTTCAGCAACCCGCTGCAGCTGCCCTACCTGCGCATCCCCGGAGCCTTCAGCTACTGGCAGTCGCTGGACCTGCGGCTGGCCGCCGCGACGAGCGGGCAGCTGAGCCCGCAGGCCGCACTCAAGGCCGCCTCCGTCGACTTCGAGGAGATCACGGTGCGGCTCGGGCGCGACGCGCAGCGCAGCGCCTTCCGGGCCTCGCTCGGCCTGCCGCGATGAACGGGCCGGCGCGCTGGGAGCGCTGGCATGCGCTCGGCATCGGCAGCAAGCTGACGGCCGCCTTCGGCGTGCTGGCCGGCGTCACGGTGCTCGTCGTGCTGCTGGCCTTGCTGGGGGCGCAGCACCTGACGCACGACATCGCGCTGGCCGAGAACCTGCGCCGCCCCGCGTCGCTCGCCTCGACGCAGGCGCAGGCCAGCCTGCTGAGCATGCAACTGCACGTGCGCGGCTACCTGGTGCTCAGCGACCCGCAGGACGTGCAGCAGTACCAGGTGGCCCGGCGCGAGTTCGAGGATCGCCTGGCCGCGCTGCAGGCCATGTCGAACAGCTGGGCCGAGACGGGCGCGGCCCGCCTCGTCAACGACCTGACGTCCGACTACCGCCGCTGGGAGGGCCTGCCGAAGCAACTGTTCGACCTGCACGACAACCCGCTGAAGAACCAGCCCGCGCTGCGGCTCTCGCGCGTCGATGTGCAGGCCAGGCGCGTGCAGGTGCTCGACGGCGTCAGCCGCATCCTCGAGCTGCAGCGCTCGCGTGAATCGAGCCCGCACAGCCGCGAGCTGGTGTCCGACCTGCTGCGCTTCCAGACCTCGTTCGACGCGATGGTGACCAACCTGATCGCCTATGGCGCGTCGGGCGAGCTGAGCTTCAAGCTGGCCTACGGCCCGCAGCTGTCCACCAATGCCGCGGCCTGGAACGCGGTGGCGGCCCGGCGTGCCGTGCTCGATGCGCAGCAGAACGCGCTGCTCGACCACCTCGCGCGCCAGCGTGCCGAGGTGACCGAGCTCGCGCTGCAGATCATCGGCATCCAGAACGGCGAGCGTGCCTACGAAGACCTCTACCTGTACCGCACCCAGGTGGCACCGCAGGCCGAGGTGATGCTGGAGCGCCTGGCCAGGCTCACGGCAGGCCAGCAGGCGGGCCTCGGCCAGGCGCTGACCGGCGCCGTGCACCGCATCGCCGACGCCCGCCTCGCCGCCGCGGCGCTCGCGCTGCTGGCGGTGCTGACGGCCGTGCTGCTGGCCTGGCGCTTCCAGCGCAGCATCGTGGGGCCGGTGCGCCGCCTGACCGACGTGGCCGAACGCGTCGCGGCGGGCGACCTGTCGGCACGCGCCGCGGTCGAATCAGGCGACGAGATCGGGCTGCTGGCGCGCAGCATCAACACCATGACGCAGCGGCTGGCCGACACCATCGCCCACCTCGAATCGGTGTTCGCCGAGGCGCAGCGCGCCAAGGACGCCGCCGAGCTCGCCAACCGCGCGAAGAGCAGCTTCCTGGCGAACATGAGCCACGAGATCCGCACGCCGATGAACGCGATCCTCGGCATGTCGCACCTGGCCCTGCAGAGCGGCCTGGATGCCCGGCAGCACAACTACATCCAGAAGGTGAACGCCTCGGCCGAATCGCTGCTGGGCATCATCAACGACATCCTCGACTTCTCGAAGATCGAGGCCGGCAAGCTCGACATCGAGTCGATCCCGTTCGGCCTCGGCGAGGTGATGGACAACCTGAGCAACGTGGTCGGCATGAAGGCCGACGAGAAGGACCTCGAGCTGCTGCTCGAACTGCCGCTGCAGCTGCCGACCGCGCTGGTGGGCGACCCGTCGCGCCTGGGCCAGGTGCTGCTGAACCTGGGCAACAACGCCGTCAAGTTCACGGCCACGGGCGAGGTCGTGGTGGCGGTGCGGGTGCTTGACGCCGGCGACGCGGGCGATGCGGGCGGCGCCGGCGGCACCCCGGCGCGGCTGCGCTTCGAGGTGCGCGACACCGGCATCGGCATGAGCCGGGAGGAACAGGATCGCCTGTTCGAGCCCTTCACGCAGGCCGATGCCTCGACCAGCCGGCGCTACGGCGGCACCGGCCTCGGGCTGGCCATCAGCCGGCACCTGGTGCACCTGATGGGCGGCGAGCTGGCGGTCGACAGCGAGCCGGGGCGCGGCAGCTGCTTCCACTTCGAGCTCGGCTTCAGCCTGCAGCCCGGCGCCGCGGCGCAGCCCCCGGCCACGCACCACGACAGCCTGCCGGGCACGCGCGTCCTCGTCGTCGACGACAACGCCGCCGCGCGCGAGGTGCTCACCGAGATGAGCCGGGCGTTGGGCCTGGACGCCGACGCCGCCGCCGGCGGCGAAGAGGCCTTGCGGCGGGTGATGCAGGCGGATGCCGGCGACCGGCCGTACCAGCTGCTGCTGCTGGACTGGAAGATGCCCGGCATGGACGGCGTGGCCTGCGCGCAGGCGCTGGTCGACCGGGCCGGGCTGCGCCACCCGGCGCCGGTGGTGCTGATGGCCACCGCCTTCGGGCGCGACGAGGTGCGCCAGCACCTGGCCGAACAGCGGTTGACGGTCGGTGCGCTGCTGACCAAGCCGGTGACGCCCTCGTCGCTGCTCGATGCCTGCATCACCGCGCTCGGCCGCGTGCCGCTGGCGCCCACGCGCAGCACGCGGCGCGCCGACGCACTGCTCGACCGCCGGGCGGCACTGGCAGGCGCGCACATCCTGCTGGTCGAGGACAACGCGATCAACCGCGAGCTGGCCGTGGACCTGCTGGGCCGTGCCGGCGTGGATGTCAGCGTCGCCTGCGACGGCCAGGAGGCGCTGGACATGCTGGAGCGCGAGCGCTTCGACGCCGTGCTGATGGACTGCCAGATGCCGCGGATGGACGGCTATGCCGCGACGCGTGCACTGCGCCAGCAACCGGCGCTGCGGACCCTGCCGGTGATCGCGATGACGGCCAACGCGATGGTCGGCGACCGCGAGGCCGTGCTCGCGGCCGGCATGGACGACCACATCGCCAAGCCGATCGTCGTCGACGAGATGTTCGCCACGCTGGCGCGCTGGGTGAAGCCGCGGCGCACCGGCACCAGCATCGACAGCGCCAGCGGCCTGGCCAACGTGCGGGGCAACGACGCGCTGTACCGCCGCATGCTGGACATGTTCCGCGACCGCGAGACGGAATTCGTGTCGCATTTCCAGGCCGCGCTGGCAGCGGGTGACGCCGAGGCCGCGATGCGATCGGCCCACGACCTGAAGTGCGAGGCCGGCACGCTGGGCATGCCGGCGCTGCAGGAGGCCGCGGCCGCCCTGGAGCAGGCCTGCCTGGCGCACGCCGGTGACGCCGGTGACGCCGGGATGGGCGCGCTGTTGCACGAGGTGTCCAGGCAACTGGACCAGGTGCTGGGAGAACTGGCCGAACTCTAGAGTCCCAGGGACTGCCGGTACGCACTGCGCTGCCGCTCGCGCCCGAGGCGCAGCGTGATCTCCTCGAAGTCGACCGCGGCGGCCTTCAGCGCCGCCTCGGCGCTCAGCTGGCCGGCCACGGCCTCGCCCAGGTGCACGTCGAGCGCCTGCCAGTAGCTGAAGGCGCCGGGAATGCGCAGGTAGGGGAACTGCAGTCGGTTGCTGAAGTTCTCGAAGTACGCATGCAGGTAGTCGCGCACGTCGACCTCGTTCCAGCCGGCCTGCAGGTAGGTGTCGACCTGCCCGGTGCCGTCGGGCGGCAGGAAGTGGAACCGGCGCCCGGGGTCGATGCCGTCCCAGCCGCGCACCGCGTACACCTTGGATTTCTCCCGGGTCGCCATCAAGGCGAGCAGGTAGTAGGTCGCCTCGGGCGCCTTCGAGTACTTCGAGATCACGCCCGCCCAGGACCCGCCGGTGGTGTTGCCGACCACGTTCGGCTGCGCGGTGGTGACCCATTCGCGGCGCGCGAGGCTGTAGTACTCGCGCGTGCCCGGCACCGGTGCCGCGCCGATCTTGCCCTTGACCTTGCTGCCGGGTTGCTGCGCCAGCGCGCCCAGGTCGCCCCAGGTGAAGGTCAGCGCCGCGCGTCCGGCCAGCAGGTAGTCCCAGCTCTGGCCGAGGTCCCAGGAGCGCATGTCCCGCGGTCCGAAGCGGACCAGGTCGACGAGGGCCTCGAGCGCACGCACGTGCCCGGGACTCGCGATCAGCGGCCGCATGTCCGCGGGGTCGAACCAGTACAGCTTCGGGCTGCCGGGGCCGATCACGAACGGCGCCGAGAACGACATGAAATGGAACATGCCCTGAGCACCGACCTTCAGGTGCATCGACAGGCCGTGATCGGGCTCGCCATCGCCGTTGAGGTCCTTGCCGTCGAAGTACTCGGCCACGTCGCGGAACTGCTTCCAGGTCTTCGGCACGTCGAGCGCGTAGCCGTACTTCTGCCGGAAGGCCGCGCGGTGCTGCGGGTCTTCGAGCAGGTCGCGCCGGTAGTACATGACCTGGCCGTCGTGGTCGTTGGCCACCATGTACTTCTTGCCGGCATACGACAGCAGGCTGCGCGGTGCGGGCAGCACGTCGTCGAGGCTCCAGGCCGGGAAGCGCGGGTCCTTGAAGTACTTGTCGTACGACAGGATGTAGTCGCCGGCCACCAGTTCACCGAGCCACCAGGCCCCGGCGTACGCGGCGTCGTACTTGCCGGCACGGGTGGTGAGGTCGGACATGAAGGTGGGGAAGAGATCCTGGTGCGTGAGCTGGACCAGGTTGAGCCTGGCGCCGGTGGCGGCCTCGAACTCGGCCCGGAGTTCGCCCAGGGCGCCTTCGTTGGCCTCCTTGATGATCAGCATCGTGACGGTCTGTCCGGCGAACGGACAGCGGCCGGGTTGACAGGGGGCGACGACCCGCGGCGGGACGATGTTGCCGACGTTCACCGTCGCGGCCTTGTAGACCTCGGTCTTCGGCTTGGCTTCCTGTGCCGTCGCCACGGCCATTGCCGCGAACGCCGCGATCAGCAATGCTGTCCACCTCGCTGTTGCGCACATGGCCGTCTCCTGGGGGTTGCCGGCACGGTCCATTCTGCGCCGGTGCGCAACGGTTGTGCGTCGATATCTACCCTTCGTCGACCGTCAGATCTGCCCCTGCTGGTAGAACCCACTCTCCACCAGCACCTGCTGCCAGTTCGCCTTGTTGACGAACACCGGCTTCAGCAGGTACGACGGCACCACCTTGACGCCGTTGTTGTAGGTCTTGGTGTCGTTGATGGTGGCCGGCTTGCCGTTCATGTACTCGTCGACCATCGAGGCCACGCGCACCGCCAGCTGCCGCGTGTCCTTGAAGACGGTCGACGACTGCTCGCCGCGCTGGATCGAGCGCACCGAGTTCAGCTCGGCATCCTGCCCCGTCACCACCGGCCACGGCTGCGCGGTGCCGTAGCCCACGCCCTGCAGCGCCGTCAGCAGCTCGACGCTGGTGTTGTCGTTCGGCGAGAGGATCGCATCGAGGCGCCGCTTCGCGTACAGCGTCTTCAGCATCGCCTGCAGCCGCGCCTTCGCGATCGCGCCGCTCCATTGCGGCGTCGCCACCTCGGCCATCGCCACCTTGCCGGAGCCCACCGCCAGCACGCCCGAATCGATGTACGGCTTCAGCACCGACATCGCGCCGTTGTAGAAGAAGTGCGAGTTGTTGTCGTCGGCCGCGCCGGCGAACAGCTCGATCAGGCCCTTGCCGCCGTCGCGCAGCTTCAGGCGCGCCTCGATGTCGCGGCCCTGCAGCACGCCGACCTCGAAGTTGTCGAAGGTGGCATAGGCGTCGACGTTGCCGCTGTCGCGGATCAGCCGGTCGTAGGCGATGACCTTCACGCCCTTCTTCGCGGCGGTGTCCAGCACCGCGGTGAACGCGCTGCCGTCGCTCGCGCCGATCACCACCACCTTCGCGCCGCCGTCCATCATCTTCAGGACCTGGCCCGGCTGGTCGGCGGCGTTGTTGATCGCGTACTGCAGGTCCACCTTGTAGTTGAGCCGGTTCAGCGTTCGCATCATGCTGAGCCCGTCGTCGACCCAGCGCCGCGACGAGAAGGTCGGCATCGACACGCCGATCAGGCCCTTGTCGGCCGCGGCCGCACGGGCCACACGCGGCGTGCCCAGCGAGGAGGCCAGCAACGCCGGCGCGGTGAGGGAAAGCAGGAGTCTTCTACGGTTCATGGCTTGTCTCGGTTGCTCCAGTCGAAGTGCTGGATGGCGCGCAAGTTAAGGCCGTACCATCGTGTAACCGCTCGATGCAAACCCTGAGGGGGCGCGCCGTTGTGCAACGAATCGCACGCGTGCGGTGTTGCTGCGCGCTGTACTACGCGTGGCTACAGACATGAGGCCAACAGGGCCTTCTGCACGATTTCCTCAAAGTGCCTGCAGAGACTTCCTGCCATCCAAGAACCACATGGAACAGGAAGGCCCATGAACATCAAGAAATTCATCGCGATGGCGATGCTGGCGGTGGTACAGACCCTCAGCGTTCAGCCAACAGCCGCTGAACCCAATCGGACGTTCACCTACGACAGCGCCGGGAATGCGCTCTCCGACGGCCGCAACTACTCGGCGACCTACAACCTGAGAGGCCAGCTCGCGACCATCACGAAGGATGGCGTCACCACCACCTACACGTACAACGCCGCCGGACAACGGGTGCGCAAGGCGAGCAGCAGGGGTCCGGCCTACACGGTCGTTTTCGTGTACGACAAGCAGGGGCACTTGCTCGGCGAATACGACCACACAGGCGAGGCATTGCGCGAATACGTCTGGCTGCGCGACACGCCCATGGTGGTCTTCACGCCGAACCCTGCCGATCCGCGCGGCGATCCGCTCGTGTACTTCATCCACACCGACCACCTGAACACGCCACGCGTGGTGGTCGACAGGAACAACGTGGTCCGCTGGCGATGGATTTCAGAGCCCTTCGGGACGACCGCTCCGGAGACCAATCCGAGCGGTCTCGGCGACTTCACGTTCAACCTGCGGTTCCCCGGGCAGTACGCGGACCAGGAGTCAGGGCTGTTCTACAACTACTTCCGGTACTACGACCGTCAGCACGGCGGCTACACACAACCTGATCCCCTCGGCCTGGCGTCAGGCAGTCTGTCGCCCTATCCCTATGCGGATGGCAACCCTCTGACGCGTGTCGATCCACTCGGCCTCCAAAGCGTCGACAGCCCGAATGCGATGTTGCAGTCGGCCATTGCCAGAGGCGATGTGCGTCAGTTGGAGGCCTTGATGGAGGCCCTTGCTCCGGAAGAGCAGGTGCTTGCGAGAAACGCCATCGAGAAATTTTCATCTCGAGCTGTGGATTGGATTGGACGAAACTGTCGCGGATCCATCAATCGAGAATTCCCGGACCAGTTCAGGAATCGAACGCTGAAAGAGATACTCGATCTGTCCAAGTCCGGAGACAGCGCGGCGAAGAAGGCATGGAAGCTCATCAATGACAACCGATTCCGAAAGTAGCGGTCTCTTGTTCGCCGCCAGCCTGCTGTTTCGTTCGTCCCGAGATGGTGTGTTCGATGATGCGAACTTGTGGGAAGAGTCGCTCGTCCTGATCGAGGCTCTCAGTGCCGATGACGCTGAAGCGAAGGCCGCACTGCTCGCCGTCTCGGCGGAGTCGTCCTATGTCGCGATGGACGGCACACACGTCGCATGGACCTTCTTCAAGGTCGAGCGCGTGTCCCAGATCGTCGATCAGCCTCTGCGCCATGGGTCGGAGTTGTTCTCCCGGTACTTGAGGCATGCTGAAGTCCAGAGCTTGCTCACGCCCTTCGAGGATCCGTCGACTCAGAAGTAGTGCGTGTACATCAGCCCCACATGGTCGCCCTTGATCTTCGGCGCACCATCGCCGGCGGTGAAGTTCTCCTTCACGAAGCGCAGCTTCACCGCCGAGTGCGGCGTGATCAGAAACTCGCCTTCGAGCACGCGGCCGGTGGCGTGCTTGTAGTTCTGGTTCAACGCGCCCGCGTCGCCGCTGCCGCGCAGCCGCGCGCCGAACACGAACTGCGCGCCGGCCCCGAAGCGCAGGTTGTTCGTCACCGCATACAGCCCCATCAGTTCGAGCGGAAAGCGCTGGAAGCGCAAGGTGCCGCCCGCAGCCTTGCGCCGGTCGATCTGGAAGCCCAGGTTCATCTGCAGCGCGAACGGCTCGGCCACCCAGTACTCGGCACCGGCGAACACCTGCAGGCCGCGGCCGGCGTCCATCTCGGCGCCCGAGCCCTCCACCAGGTTGTCGCCACCCGCCGTGAGGCCGCCACCCAGCGAGAGTTTCAGCGGCCCGCCGCCATCGGCCGCATGGGCCACGGAGGCTGCAGCCAGCGTCAGTGCCACGGTCAGCGCAGCAGCCGCCACCGATCGGTATTCAGTCATCGAGAAGCTCATGTGCAATGTCGTGCAATGTCGAAAAGGGCATCGGTCCACGTCAGGCGTCACGGCTCAGCCGCAGGTCCACCTCGCGGTCGACGAACGCCCACTCGGGCGACGCGCGCAACGCCGCCACCAGCGCCTCGAAGGCTTCGGCATCGGCCGGCGCGTACTCGAACCAGGTCAGGAAATCGAACGGCTGCGGCGACGCCAGGTCGCGGCAATGATGCAGGCGCCGTGCCACGGCCGGCAGGTAGTCCAGCCCGATCGCGATGTGGCGCGACTGCGCCTCGAAGACCGCGCGCCGCTCGTCCTGCGTCATCGCCCACCAGGCCGCGTTCTTGCGGATCGGGATCAACGCGGCACGCGTGGCCTCGGGGCGGCCGAGCGCCGGCTGCCGCGCGAGCAGCTGCTGCTTCTCCGTGCGCTCCACATAGCGCTCGTTGCTGGTGATGCCGCGCAGCCGCCATGCGGCGTCGGCCGGGTCGACCGGGCCATCGGCCGCGACCATCTGCAGCCGCGCCACCGCGGGCAGGCTGTCGCCCGTCACCGCACCGATGCGATCGACGCGCCACGCGCCCTCCGCACCACCGATGAAATCGAACAGGCGCGCCGGAGCCGCCGTCACGGCGTGTCCCGCACGAACACCATCCCCATCACGCCGACCGACAGCGTGTGCCCGTTCACCGACGTGTACGACGCGACGCCGAGCGAGTGGTAGCTCGACACCAGCGCGGCCAGCGAGCCGATGCCCAGCACCTTCGCGAGCGCATTGCGTTCGCCGATCGCGGCGCGCACGCTGTCGCGATGGCGCTCGGCCGACGGGTTCAGCACGACGGCGAGCGCCAGCGTGGCGGCCACCAGGCCGAGGGTGGTGAAAAGAGAGCGTGATGACATGGCACGGAAAAAAGTTCGGGCCGGAATCGGCAAAAACGACCGGTGATTGTCGCCGCGACCGGCCCGCCTTCCGGAAAAGTCCTCCCGGCGATCAGCCGGCCGCCCGCAGCACCGCCGTCCGCAGGTCGATCTCGCTCGGCAGGCGCTTGAAACGCAGCACGCGGTAGCCGGCGGCGCTCAGCATGCCGTCACGCGCCGCCACCTCGGCGGCATCGCGGGCGTGGCTCGCATCGTCGAGCTCGATCAGCGCCAGCACGTCGAACTCGCGGCTGCACACCACGAAGTTCGCGAACTGCCGCTCGAAGCGGCCGCGCGTCGAGCGGTGGCTCGCCGTCAGCAACGCCGA
This sequence comes from Rhizobacter sp. P2_H3, assembly GCF_056403355.1. NCBI lineage: Bacteria > Pseudomonadati > Pseudomonadota > Betaproteobacteria > Burkholderiales > Sphaerotilaceae > Rhizobacter > Rhizobacter sp. P2_H3. The sequence continues at coordinate 23,561 of NZ_JBFUFQ010000026.1, forward strand.
CAACGACACCTGCGCCAGCACCACCTGCTCGGGAAAGGCCTCGCACAGCCGCTGGAACATCGGCTGTTCCTGCTTGCCCAGCGGCCGCCGCGCCACCGGCGCCACGCCCGGCTCGCGCGCCGCGCGGTTCTTCATCACGCCCAGCACGGCCAGCCCGGCCAGCAACAGCACGGTCACCACCAGCACGATCGTCATTCGCGAGCCCTTGCATCGATTGCGGTGCAGCGATTGTGCGGGTGCCCCACCCATTCAAGGGGGGTAGCCGGGCGTCACGAACTCGCGCCGGGTGTAACCAAGCTCCGCAATTGCAACCGGGAAGCGTGCACTGCGTCACATGGGCATCAGTCTTGCTCATACCGGATTCTGTTTTTGTCATATTGGTGCCTTCCCTGAGTCGCGTTCAATCGATCACGGCCGCGGGCGGCACGTGAGGAGAAGTCATTTGCCACATCCACGCATGCCCACGACCGTTCGACCCGTTCTGCGCGCCGGCCTCGTGCTGGGCTGCGCACTCGTGATGGCCGCCTGCGGCAGCAAACGCGAAGGGGCGACCCAGGTGGCGGCGAAGGTGAACAAGGAAGAGATCTCGGTGCACCAGATCAACTTCCTGATGCAGCGCCAGGGCACCCTGAAGCCGGAGCAGGTCGAGACCGCGAGCCGCAAGACGCTCGACGCGCTGATCGACCAGGAACTCGCGCTGCAGGCCGCCAACGAGCAGCGCCTCGACCGCGATCCGCGCGTCGTGCAGGCCATCGAGGCCTCGCGGCGCGACATCCTCGCGCGCGCCTATGCCGAGCGGCTCGCCGAGAGCGCCGCGGTGCCCACCGAAAAGGACGTCGCCGACTACTACAACGCCCATCCGGAGCTGTTCGCGCAGCGCCGCGTCTACTCGCTGGTGGAGACGGCCGTCGAGGCGACGCCGGCGCAGCAGCAGGCACTGAAGCCGCAGCTCGATGCCGCGAAGAATGCCGATGACGTGGCCGCCGCGCTGCGCGTTGCCGGCCTGCGCTTCGGCACGCGCCAGCTGACGCAGGGCGCCGACGCGCTGCCGATGCAGGCCGCCGCACCCATGGCCGCGCTGAAGGAAGGCCAGTCGCACGTGATCGCCGGACCGCTCGGCGCGCGCATCCTGACCATCGTGTCGGTGAAGTCCGCCCCGCTGGCCGCCCCCGAGGCGAAGAACGCGATCCAGCAATACCTGCTGGTCGACCGCAAGCGCCAGGTGGTGGAGCAGCAGCTGAAGCAGCTGCGCGCCGTGGCCCGCATCGAGTACCAGGGCAAGTTCGCGCAGGCCGCAGGCGCCGCGCCGGCCGACGGCACGCCGCCGGTGGTCGTCACGACGCCGACCGCGGACGTGTCCGCGACCAGCGCCACCCCGGGCGCGGCCCCCGCCGCCTCGGGCAGCACGCTCGACGCGTCGTCCGTCAACAAGGGACTCTCCAACCTGAAGTGATGCAAACACCCCCGATGGCCATGACGATGAAACGCCTTGCCCAGCGCACGATCGGTGCCGCCGCGCTGGTCGCACTCTCGTGGGGAACCGCCCTCGCGCAAGCGCAGACGGCCCCCGCGCCCGCAACGACCGCGGCGGTGGTGAGCGGCAACGCCCCGGCGATCGCACCGGGCGTGGCGCCCGACACCCGGCCGCGCGAATACGTGATCGGCGCCGGTGACGTGCTGCGCGTCGCGGTCTACCAGAACCCCGACCTCGCGATCGAGACGCGCGTCTCCGACACCGGCCAGATCAGCTTCCCGCTGCTCGGCCAGGTGACGGTGGGCGGCCTCACGGTGCCGCAGATCGAGAAGGCACTGGCCGACGGCCTGCGCACCGGCAATTTCGTCAAGCAGCCGCAGGTGACGGTGCTGGTGACGCAGGTGCGCGGCAACCAGGCCTCGGCGCTCGGCATGGTCAATCGCCCGGGCCGTTTCCCGATCGACGTGAGCGGCATGCGCCTGAGCGAGCTGCTCGCGCAGGCCGGCGGCATCGCCCCGGGCGGCAGCGATGTTGTCATCTTGACCGGTATCCGCAACGGGCAGCCGTACCGCCTTCAGGTCGATATTGCCGCACTATTTGCAAGCGGCGCCCAAAGCCAGGATCCGGTGGTGCTGAACGGCGACACGCTCTACGTCGAGCGCATGCCCACCGTTTACATCTATGGCGAAGTGCAACGCCCCGGCGCGATCCGCCTCGAGATCAACATGACGCTGATGCAGGCGCTCGCCAGTGGCGGCGGCCTGACCCAGCGCGGCACGACGCGCGGGCTGCGCGTGCACCGGCGCAACGGCGAAGGCCGCGTCGAGGAACTGCAGCCCGGGATGAACGACACGCTGCAGAACGGCGACGTGATCTACATCCGCGAAAGCCTGTTCTAACCCCATCACTGCGAGCCTCGCCATGTCCTTCTCGCAATTCATGTCCATCCTGCGGGCCCGCTGGAAAGCGGCGCTCGCGATGCTGTTGTTCACCCTCGGCACCGCGCTCGCCCTGAGCCTGCTGCTGCCGAAGAAATACACCGCCAGCGCGGCCCTCGTGATCGACGTCAAGTCGCCCGACCCGATTGCCGGCATGGTGCTCGCCGGCATGATGACGCCGGGCTACATGTCGACCCAGGTCGACATCATCACCAGCGACCGCGTGGCCCAGCGCGTGGTGCGCGACATGAAGCTGAACCAGAACGCCGAGAGCCGCGCGAAGTGGCTCGACGCCACCGACGGCAACGGCGAGTTCGAAGCCTGGCTGGCCGAGGCGCTGCAGAAGCACCTGGACGTGAAGCCCTCGCGCGAGAGCAACGTGCTGAACGTCAGCTACACCTCGCCCGACCCGAAGTTCAGCGCGGCGCTGGCCAACGCCTTCGTGCAGGCCTACATCGACACCAACCTCGACCTGCGCGTCGATCCGGCCAAGCAGTACAGCAGCTTCTTCGACAGCCGCGCGAAGGAGCTGCGCGATTCGCTCGAGAAGGCACAGGCCAAGCTGTCGACCTACCAGAAGGAGAAGGGCCTGGTGTCGACCGACGAGCGCTTCGACGTCGAGAACGCCAAGCTGAACGAGCTGTCGACGCAGCTGATCACGCTGCAGGCGCTGAGCGCCGAATCGACCAGCCGCCAGCAGCAGGCCGCGCTGTCGCCGAACCAGCTGCCCGACGTGATCAACAACCCGGTGGTGGGCGGCCTGCGCGCCGACCTGTCGCGCCAGGAGGCCCAGCTGCAGCAGCTGAGCACCCGCCTGGGCGACGCCAACCCGCAGGTGCTGGAGCTGAAGGCCAACATCAACGAGTTGCGCTCGCGCTACGACGCCGAGGTGCGCCGCGTCAGCAGCAGCATGGGCGTGAACAACAACATCAACAAGGCGCGCGAGGCCGACGTGCGTGCCGCGCTCGAGGCCCAGCGCAGCAAGGTGCTGAAGCTGAAGGACCAGCGCGACGAATCCCAGGTGCTGCAGCGCGATCTCGAGGCCGCGCAGCGCGCCTACGATGCGGTCGGCGCGCGCCTGACACAGACCAGCCTGGAGAGCCAGAACAACCAGACCAACATCTCGGTGCTGACGCGCGCGTCGGTGCCGGCCCGGCATTCGTCGCCGCGGCTGCTGCTGAACATGCTGGTCGCGGTGTTCCTCGGCGGCATGCTGGCCGTGGGCATCGCGCTGCTGCGCGAGCTGATCGACCGCCGCGTGCGCAGCCCGGAAGACCTGGTGCGCACCATCGGCCTGCCGGTGATCGGCAGCATTCCGCAGCCGATGCGCAAGCGGCTGCTGGGCGGCAAGCAGCGCTTCGTGCTGCCGCAACGGGTGCTGGCGCGGCTGCCGGGTGCTTCCACGAAACTGGCCGTCGCCAACGGCACGAGGGGGCGCTGAGCCATGGCGAACATGAGAGACGGGATGGCCAGTGTCGGCGGCGGCGGTGGCGGCGCGCAGGACGCGCAGCCGCTGCACGACCGCAGCATCGGCGACATCATTGCCGACCTGAAGAACCTGTCGTCGCAGCAGGTCGAGACGGTGCTGGCCTACCAGCGCCAGCACCGGCTGCGCTTCGGCGAGGCGGCGGTGGCACTCGGCTTCGCGAGCGACGACGACGTGCTGTACGCGCTGTCGCAGCAGTTCCACTACCCGTATGCGCCCGAGGAGCGGCGCGACCTGAGCCGCGAACTGGTGGCGGCGGTGCAGCCGTTCAGCCAGCAGGCCGAGGCGTTCCGTGCGATCCGCAGCCAGTTGATGATGCGGCTGTTCTCGGCCAACGAGCCGAAGCGGGCGCTGGCGGTGGTCAGTCCCGAGCCGGGCGACGGCAAGACCTTCTTCGCGGCCAACCTGGCGGTGACGCTGGCGCAGCTGGGCGGGCGCACGCTGCTGGTCGATGCCGACATGCGCGGCCCGCGCCAGCACGAGGTGTTCGCGGTGGCGAACGGAGCCGGGCTGTCGAACGTGCTGAGCGGCCGCAAGGAAACCAACGTGATCCACCAGGTGCCCGACCTGCCGAGCCTGTTCCTGCTGCCGGTGGGCGTGACGCCGCCGAACCCGCTGGAGCTGGTGGAGCGGCCGGCCTTCAAGCTGCTGCTGCGCGAGCTGCTGTCGAAGTTCGACCACGTGCTGGTCGACACGCCGGCCGCGTCGTACGGCGCCGACGCCGGCGTGATCGCGGCGCGCTGCGGCTCGGCGCTGGCGATCGCGCGCAAGAACCAGTGCCACATGAACGGCCTGCAGGACCTGGTCACCAGCCTGGCCGAGAGCCCCGCCAAGCTGGCCGGCGTGGTCTTGAACGACTATTGATATGTCCCCCCCGAAGCGCTCCGCGCCTCCCCCCGAGGGGGCGCCACCAGTGGCCCGGCAAAGCCGGTTCCACGGTGGCCGCTCGATGGCAGCCTGGCTGACGCCATGGCTGTTGCCGGCGGCAGGGTTGCTGGCGATGTACGGCCCGAGCTTCTTCGACCTGCTGAACGGCATCTGGCGCACCGACGAGCAAGGCCACGGCCCGATCGTGCTCGGCATCTCAATCTGGCTGCTGGTGCGCGCGTGGCCGGCCGCCATGTCGGTGCCGGGCGATCGGCCGCGGCCGTGGCTCGCGTGGCCGCTGCTGCTGGTGGCGGCGGTGTCTTATGCGCTCGGGCGCTCGCAGGGCATCCTGATCCTCGAGATCGGCTCGCTGCTGTGGATGCTGGTCGGCCTGGGGCTGCTGCTGCGCGGCCCGGGGGCGCTGAAGCGGCTGTGGTTCCCGCTGTTCTTCATGCTGTTCATGATCCCGCTGCCGGGCACGGTGGTGGATGCGCTGACGCAGCCGATGAAGCTCGCGGTGTCGTACGTGGCCGAGAACATCCTGTACCGCGCCGGCTACCCGATCAGCCGCACCGGCGTGATCCTGCAGATCGGCCAGTACCAGCTGCTGGTGGCCGATGCCTGCGCCGGCCTGCACACCTTGTTCACGCTCGAGGCGCTCGGGCTGCTGTACCTGAACCTGGTGCGGCACGCATCGGTGTTCCGCAACGTCGCGCTGGCGATCCTGATCGTGCCGATCAGCTTCTGCGCCAACGTGATCCGCGTGATGGTGCTGACGCTGATCACCTACCACTTCGGCGACGAGGCCGGCCAGGGCTTCCTGCACGGCTTCGCCGGGCTGGTGCTGTTCATGGCGGCGCTGCTGCTGATCACCGGCGCCGATTCGCTGCTGCGGCTCGGCGTGCGCAACAAGGCGGTGGCATGAGCGCGGCCTTCGTCCCGAGCTGGAAGCGGGCCGCGGCCGCGCTGGCGCTGATGCTCGGCGCCGTCGTGCTGGCCCAGGCCTTCACGCCGCGCGCGCGCCTCGCGGCACTGAGCAGCGACCTGAAGCTCGAGACCGCGATCCCGCGCGCCTTCGCCGGCTGGCGCGTCGACAACGGCACCGTCGCGCAGGTCATCAACCCGCAGCAGGTCGCGCTGCTGAACACGCTGTATGCGCAGACGCTGACGCGCACCTACGTGGGCCCGGCCGGCGAGCGGGTGATGCTGTCGATCGCGTACGGCGCGGCGCAGGCCGGCGAGCTGGAGCTGCACCGCCCCGAGGTCTGCTACGTGGCGCAGGGCTTCCAGATCCGCGGCGGCGGCCATGCCGCCGTGCAGGCCGACGCGACGCGCGTGCCGGTGCAGCGCCTGCTCGCCAGTCTCGGGCCGCGCAGCGAACCGATCAGCTACTGGATGCGCGTCGGCGACGACGTGATCCCGTCCGGCATGCAGCAGCAGGTGTCGCGCTTGAAGCAGGGCATGCGCGGCTGGATCCCGGACGGCCTGCTGTTCCGCGTCTCGACGATCGCGAGCGACACCGCACCGGCCTACGCGATGCAGGAGCGCTTCATGGCCGACCTGCTGCAGTCGGTCGACCCGCGCACGCGGCGCTTCCTGATCGGCCCGGTGAGCCCGTCCCACAGTCCTGCCGACGCCAGCGTCGCCGCCACCGCCCCGTGAGCGCCTGCCCATGAACCCGCCCGACGTCTCGGTCGTCATCGTCAACTACAACGGCCTGCGCTTCCTGCCCGACTGCCTGGACACCGCGCGCGCGGCGTTCACGCGCCACAGCGCCGAGATCATCGTGATCGACAACGCGTCGGTCGACGGCAGCCAGGAATTCCTGCGCACGCGGCCGGACATCCGCTACATCGAATCGAGCGAGAACCTCGGCTTCACCGGCGGCAACAACCGCGCCGCCGCCGAGGCGCGCGGCCGCGTGCTGCTGCTGCTGAACAACGACACGCGCTGCGACGGCAGCCTCGACGCGCTGGTCGACGAGGCGCTGCAGCCCGATGTCGGCGTGGCCGGCTGCCACCTGGTGTACGGCGACGGGCGGCTGCAGTTCTCGGTCGGCTTCGAGCACACGCCGGCGCGCATCGCGCTGTCGTGGCTCGGGCTCGAGAAACAGTGGCGCACGCCCGACGTGTTCCGCCGCGTGCAGACGCGCCCGGCGTTCTATGCGCAATCGAACCCGTCGGTCGACTGGGTGTCCGGCGCCTGCCTCGCGACGCGGCGCGAGGTGTGGGAGCGGCTCGGCGGCCTCGACGACGCCTTCTTCATGTACTGCGAGGACGTCGACTACGGCCGCCGCGTGCGCCAGCTGGGCTTGCGCGCCAGCTACCGCGCCGACGTGACCGTCACGCACTACGAAGGCGCGGGCAAGGCCTGGGCCGGCCGCGCCACCGTGCTGCGCACGCTGCGCTCGTACCTGCTGTTCGTCACCAAGCACTTCGGGCGCGGCGCGGCGTCGCGGCTCGCGCTGTCGCTGGGCGTGGTGTTCTCGGCGAAGGCGCTGGCGCATGCCGGCCGCGCCGTGCTGTCGCAGAACGCGGAACGCCGCGCGCTGCAGCGCGACAAGCGCAACGGCTACTTCAACGCGGCGCAGCAGTCGTTCGCTGCGTGGTGGAAATGATGAGAACGGCCGGCCGCCTGCTTTGCCTGATCGCCTTCGTGTCGCTGCTGTCGCAGTTCGGCAAGACGCTGCTCGGCATGGCCCACGTGCCCAACATCATCCCGCCGCTGCGCGACGGGCTGCTGCTGCTGCTGGTGCTGTTCGCGATCAGCCGCACCGATGTCTTCAAGGCGCGCGGCTTCTACCTGTGGGCGCTGCTGTGCATCGCAGCCATCTCGGCCACGGTGTTCGTCGCCGCCTTCGACGACCGCCACATCCCCGGCCTGTACTACGCCCGCATCTACCTGCTGCCGCTGCTGTTCGCGGTGGCGCTCGAAGGCATCGTGCTGCGCGCGAGCGACGACGACGTGCGCGCGCTGCTGCGCATGAGCTTCTGGTGCGGCCTGCTCGTCGTGTTCACCGCCTTCGGCATCTTCGCCGCGGTCGAGCTGAGCCCGCGGCTGCTGCGCACGCTGATGGGCGACGACACCGGCACCGGCCCGCTCGCGAGCGCCTGGTACATCGCCGGCGGCACCTGGCTGCGCATGGGCCTGCCGGCCACCGGGCCGAACTCGCTGGGCCTCGCGCTCGGGCTGTATGCGCTGCTGGTCGGCGGCGTGCTGTTCTCGCGCAAGCCGCGCCCGGTGCCGAGCCCCGTCGTGGTGGCGGCCCTGGTGTTCGCGCTGCTCGCGGTCGCCCTCACCTTCTCGCGCAGCAGCTGGCTCGCGATCATGCTGGGCACCGCGGCGCTGGTGCTGGCCTGCGTGCCCGGCGGCGTGCTGTTCAGCCCGGCCAACCTGACGCGCATGGTGCTGGCCGGCGCGCTGTCGGTCGCGCTGATGGGCGTGGCGCTGCTGCTGCTCGACAGCTACAGCGACGGCGCGGTCAGCCGCTGGGCGCTGCTCAACTTCAGCGGCACCGACCCGTCGATGGTCGGCCACCACAAGTCCTTCGTGATGGCGATCGAGTCGCTGGACGACTACGCCTGGCTCGGCTACCCGAAGGGCACGGTGGGGGCGCGCGCCGCGCTGTTCGGCGGCACGCTCTACAACGTCGAGAACAGCTTCCTCGCGGTGTTCTTCGACATGGGGCTGCCGCTGGGCAGCCTCTTCATGCTGTCGATCGCCGGCATGTTGTCGGGCCTGTGGGTGCACCGCAGCCAGTGGTCGGTGCTGATCGGCTTCACGGTCTGCGCGTTCTTCCTGCCGTACAACTTCGAGCCCGACATCGTCGTGTTCTTCCTGTTCGTCTTCACGCTGCTCGGCCGTTTCATGCAGGGCCATGCCGCCGTCTTCGCGCCGCCTCGCGCGCCTTCGCTGTACCAGTCCACCCTCGCCACGCATGAACTTGCCTGAATCGCCGGCTCCCGCGGCGACGGCCGCCCCGGCCCCGCGCGTGCTGCTGCTCGCGCCCTTCCTCTACGGTGAATCGTCCGCCAACGGCGGTGCCGCCCTCTGCTGGGCCCAGCTGAAGGAGCTGGCCGGCGTCGCGACGGTCGCGTTCCTCGGCTTCCGCGGTGCCGGCGGCGCCGATGCCGATCCACGCGAGGCCCGCGACCTCGCGAGCCTGAAGACGCATTGCGCCGAGGTCGACAGCGTGCCGCTGCGGATCGAGCGCAGCGCGGTGCTGCGCGCGCGCCTCGGTTCGCTCGCCTTCGGCGAGCCGGAGCTGGCGCGGCTGTGCCGCACGCCGGCGATGGAATCCGCGTTGCGCGCGATGCTGCTGCGCTTCCGCCCCGACGTGGTGTGGATCCAGTTCCCGCAGATGGCGCAGTACGTCGCACTGTGCGAGGGCATCCCATGCGTGATGGACGTGCAGGACGCCTACAGCCTGTCGGGCTTCCGCCAGGCGCAGCGCGCGCCCGGCCCGCGCAACTGGTTGAACTGGGTCGCCTGGGCGCGCTACGAGGCGCGCCACTACCCGCGCTTCGCCGCGGCGCTGACGCTGTCCGAACAGGATGCGCAGGTGCTGCAGGCGCTGAACCCGGCCACGCGCGCGCTGTCGATGGGCCTGCCGCTGGCCGACGAGCAGGTGCTGCAGCGTGCGCACGGCGCGGCGGTGGCGAACCAGGTGGGCTTCGCCGGCAGCTTCGGCCACCAGCCGAACCTGGAAGGCATGGCCTGGTTCCTGCGCGACATCTGGCCGCGCGTGCGCGAGCGCATGCCGCAGGCGCGCTTCGTGGTCGCCGGCCGCAACCCGCCGGCGGCACTCACGGCGCAGGCCGGTGACGGCAGCGGCATCGAGTTCAGCGGCTTCGTGCCCGACATCCATGCGTTCTACGCGAGCAACAGCGTCACCGTGGTGCCGCTGGTCAGCGGCGGCGGCGTGAAGATCAAGACGGTCGAGGCGATGCTCGCCGGCTCGGCGGTGGTGTCCACGCGCATCGGCGTCGAGGGCACCGGTGCGCTCGACGGCTGCCATGCGATGGTGGCCGACGAGGCGCAGGCCTTCGCCGACCACATCGTGCGCGTGCTGTCGGACGACGCGCTGCGCGCGCGGCTGTCGGAAGCGGCGCGCCAGCACGCGGGCGTCGCGTTCTCGGCCCGCTCGTGGCGCGAGCGCGTGCTGGCGACGGTGAAGGCTTCGCTGAGCGAGGTCGCCGCATGAGCAATGTTCCCTTGGACAGCCAGCACAAGATGTCGGCGACGCGCGGCACGATGTGGGCCTACGTGCAGAACTGGGCGGCGCGCGGCATCACCTTCGTCGTGTTCTTCGCGCTCGCCCGCCTGCTCGGCCCGGCCGAGTTCGGTGCGTTCGCGGTCGCGATGGTGTTCCTCACGCTCGGCGAGATCTTCGTCGAGCAGCTGTTCGGCCATGCGCTCGTGCAGCGCGCGGCGCTGAGCCCGGAGCACATCAACGCCGCGTTCTGGACCACGATGGCCTGCGGCCTGGTGCTCGCGCTGCTGGCGCTGACCTGTGCCCCGCTGTTCGCGCGCGCCTTCGACAGCCAGGGCATCCAGCCGGTGATCATGGCGCTGTCGCCGGTGTTCCTGCTGATGGCGCTGTCGGCGGTGCCGGCCGGCCTGCTGCGCCGCTCGCTCGACTACCGCACGCTCGCGCGCCGCACCGCCACCGCCAACCTGCTGAGCGGCGCGGTCGCGATCGTCGCGGCGCTGATGGGGCTGGGCGTCTGGTCCTTCGTGCTGCAGCAGCTGTGCTTCCACGTCACCGGCACCGTGATCCTGTGGCGCCATGAAACCTGGCGCCCGCACTGGGCCTTCGACCGCGGCGCGCTGCGCGACCTGTCGGGCTTCTCGGCGCGCATCACCTTCGTCAAGCTGCTCGACCTGGCCGAGACGCGCGTCGTCGAACTCGTCGTCGGCCGCCAGATGGGCCTCGCCCTGCTCGGCAACTACGCGCTCGCCGCCCGCGCGCAACTCGCCGCGACGCAGTTGCTGGCCGCACCGCTGTGGGATGCATCGATCTCGGTGTTCGCGCGCGCGCAGGTCGACCGCGAGGCCTTGCTCGATGCGATCGCCACGCGCTCGCTGATGGCCGCGACCTTCATCGTGCCGGCCTTCCTGCTGGCTGCCGGTTCCGGTGCGGTGCTGGTGCCGGCCGTGTTCGGTGGCCAGTGGCACGACGCGGTCGCGCCGTTCCAGATCCTGTGCCTGTTGGGTGCATTGCGCACCATCGCCTTGCTGTATTCGTCGGCCGTGCAAGCCACCGGTGCAGCCGGCGCGATGGTGCAGGTCGGGATCGTGCGTTGCACCTGCAGCTTCCTGGTATTGCCCTTGCTGTTGCCCTTCGGGCCCGCGGGCGTTGCCGCCAGCCTGTTGTTCGGCCAGATGGCGGCAGTGCCCATCATTTTCCGCGTCATCCGACTCTCCCTGGAGATCCCTGCCATGCCCATCATCCGTCAGATCGCCAAGCCGGTGCTGGCCGCTGTTCTCGCTGCCGCCGTCGGCTTCGCCATCGCGAACTTCGCGCAGAGCCGCGTCAACCCCGTTGTCGGATCGGTGATGAGCCTGGGCATCAGCGCCGCGCTGTATGCGCTGCTGATCGTCGCGCTGATGCCGCGCGTGCTGCTGAAGCATGTGTCGCGGCTGCCCGGCGCCGTGGGCGCAGCCGGCGTGCGATTCCTCGAAGGCGTGGTGCGCCTGAACGACGGGATGATGGTGCGCGCCTACCGGCTGCTGATGTGGCTGGCGCGCCCGTTCGCGGCACAGCCGGCGAAACCGGGCGAGGTGGTGATCGTGATCGCCGACGCGTACTCGATGATCGGCTCGGTCGGCGACCAGGCGCTGGTCGGCGGGCTGACCTCGCTGCTGAAGCAGGCCGGCATCCAATCGGCCCGCGTGCTGTGCCGGCCCGGCGTGGACATGCCGGTCGGCGGCGACGTCGCCTTCACCGCGATGCCGTTGTGGGGCCGGCTCGGCCAGGCCGGTGCGGTCGCGAACGAGCTCGCGAAGGCGCGCGCCTTGATCGTGATCGGCGCCGACGTGCTCGACGGCTTCTACTCGCGCTTCGAATCGATGCTGCGCCTCGAGGTGGCGGGCTTCGCGGCGCGCCGCGGCGTGCCGGCGATGGTCTGCAGCTTCAGCTTCAACGACCGGCCCGACCCGGCGATGGCCGGCGCGTTCCGCAAGCTGCCGCAGGGCGTCACGCTGCTGTGCCGCGATGCGGTGTCGCGCGAGCGGGTCGCGCAACTGGTGGGCGAGCGCGTGAAGCTGACGGCCGACCTCGGCTTCCTGCTGGAGCCGTCGCCGGCGAGCGAACTGGAGCGCAGCGTCGCCACCTGGCTGAAACAGGATCCCCGCCCGGGCCCGGTGATCGCGTGGAACCTGTCGCCGCATTCGCTGAAGCTGCTGACGGCCGCGCAGCGCGACCAGGCGGTGTCGGCCTCGGCGGCCGCGATCGCGCGGCTGGTCACCGAGCGCGACGCCCGCGTGGTGCTGGTGCCGCATGACTTCCGCCCGCACGCGAGCGACCCCGAGATGCTGGCCGACGTGTTCTCGCGGCTGCCGGCAGCGGTGCAGCCGCGCGTGCTGCTCGCGCAGGGCCCGTACACCGCGGCCGACGTGAAGCAGTGCTGCCAGCATTTCGACCTGGTTCTGACCGGGCGCATGCACCTGATGATCGCGACGCTGGGCCGCGACATCCCGGTGGTGGCCGTCGAGTACCAGGGCAAGTTCGCCGGCGCGCTGCGCCATTTCGGGCTCGGCGCGGAATCGCTGCTGAGCCCGCTGGAGGTCTGCGAGGCGGACAGCCTGTACCGCTGCGTCTGCGCGCGCCTGGACGCGCTGGACGTGACGCGCGCGCAGATCCGCGCGCGCCGCCCGGCGGTCGAGCAACTGGCCTCGGCGGCCCTCGCCGTTCAACTGGGAGCATGAGCCATGAACGCAGGCATCCGCGGTTTCCTTCTTCGAATGTTGCTCGCGCTGGCCTGCGGGGCCGCGCCCTGGTCGGCCTGGCCGGCCGGCTCGCCGTACCAGCTGGGCATGTACTACTACCCGGGCTGGTCGCCGGGCGTGAAGGGTCCGTCCGAGCCTGACACCTGGTCGTCGATCAAGCCGTTCGCGCAGGACCGCGAGCCGATGCTCGGCTGGTACCGCGACGACAAGGCCGTCACGCTGGACCGGCAGATCGGCTGGATGGCCGACGCCGGCATCTCGTTCATCATCTTCGACTGGTACTGGGAGAACGCGAAGCCGGCGGCGCAGACCGCGGTGCTCGCCTACCAGGCCTCGGCGCAGCGCTCGAAGGTGAAGTACACGCTGATGTGGGCCAACCACACGGCCGAGCCGAAGACGCTGGCCGAGTGGGATGCGCTGGTCGACTTCTGGATCGCCAACCACATGAAGCGGCCGGAGTACCTGCGCATCGACAACAAGCCGGTGATGTTCGTGTTCTCGCCCGACGTGTTCCGCGCGCAGGCGACCGCGATGCAGACGACGACTGCGGCGATGCTGACGCGCGCCCGGGCCCGCGCCAGCGCGGCCGGGCTGCCCGGCATCTACTTCGTGCTCGGCGTGGTGGCCTCGCAGTTCTGGGTGAAGGACTATGCGTTCAACGGCGGCTTCGATGCGATCTCGGCCTACAACTACCACTTCGGCATCGCCGGCGAGGATTCGACGATCACGCCGTACTCGAAGAGCTACGCCGAGCTCGACCAGTACTACCGGATGCAGTGGAACTGGATCGTCAAGAACAGCAAGCTGCCGTACTTCCTGCCGATGACGGCCGGCTGGGACCGCCGGCCCTGGGGCGGCAGCAAGCAGCCGGGGCACGACGACTCGGTGTCGACGCCGGCCAGCTTCGAGGCCCACCTGCGCGCCGGCAAGGCGGTGATGGACGCCAACCCCGACCGCACCAAGCGCATCGGCGTGCTGTGCTGCTGGAACGAATATGGCGAGGGCTCGATCATCGAGCCGACCAAGAAGTTCGGCATGCAGTACCTGGAGAGGATTCAGGATGTCTTCGTCCCCTGAAGCCACTGCCTCCGCCGCCGGCCCCCTGCGCGTGACGGTGCTGCTGCCGCGGCACCTGGACGTCGTCGCCTGGTCGCAGCGCCATGCGCGCGGCGAGGTGCCCGACGCGACGCCCTACGGCTACCACCATGCGCTGCAGCAGGGCTGCAGCCTGAGCTTCTCGCGCGCGACGCCGACCTGGCCGGGCGCGCTCGGGCTGGTCGACCGGGCGCTGCGCAAGCTGCTCGGCTTCGAGCTGCGGCATGTGTGGGCGAACCGCGCGCTGCTGCGGCCCGACCGTGCCGACGTGATCTGGACCCACACCGAGTACGAGCACCTGGGCGTCGGGCTGCTGCGCCGGCTGGGCGTGCCGAGCGCGCCGATCGTCGCGCAGTCGATCTGGCTGGTCGACGAATGGAGCCGCTGGTCGGGCGTGCGGCGGCGCCTGGTGCGCTGGCTGATGCGCGATGCCGAGGCCGCCACCTTCCATTCGCCGCTGAACATGGTGCGCGCCCGCGAGCTCGACCTCGGCGAGCGGCAGGTGATCGTCGACTTCGGCATCTCGCTCGACAGCTACCCGATCGCGACCGAGCGGCCGCAGGCGGTGCTCGACGGCACGCGGCCGTTGCACGTGCTGGCGCTCGGCAACGACCGGCACCGCGACTGGGAGACGCTCGCGCAGGCGCTGGGCGGGCGCGACGGCGTCGAGTTGCGCATCGGCTCGAGCCATTTCCCGGCGCGACTCGCGCAGCCCAACATCAGTGCGCATCCGATGACGCAGGCCGAGGTGGTCGCGAACTACGGCTGGGCCGATCTGGTCGTCGTGCCGCTGCACGAGAACCTGCATGCCTCCGGACTCACCGCGGTGCTCGAGGCGACAGCGCGCGGCGTGCCGGTGGTGGCGACGCGCGCCGGCGGGCTGGACCACTATTTCGACGACGACGGCATCGCGTTCTGCGCGCCGCACGACGCGGCCGGCCTGTGGCGCGCGCTCGATGCGCTGGTGACGACGCCGGGCCGGCGCGCCGCGCAGGTCGCGAGCGCGCAGCAGCGGCTGCTGTCGCGCCGCTTCAGCTCCGAAGGCTTCGCGACGCGCCATGTCGAACTGAGCCGACGACTCGTCGGTGCGGGCCACGAGCCGGCGCCGGTTTCCACCACGTCCTTGCGCACACCCTGATGACGACGACACCGCCCCGCCGCCCCCGCCTCGGCGTGGACTTCCACACCTGGGACGGCATCTTCCAGGGCTCGCGCAGCCACATCCTCGGGCTGTACCGCGAGGCGATCCGGCTCGCGCCGGACATCGACTTCGTGTTCCTGCTCGACGGCACCGACAGCCTGCGCGACGCGCATGCCGAATTCGGTGCGCCGAACGTCGAACTGGTGCGCATGCCGCACCAGCGCGCGCCGATCCGTCTCGGGGTGCAACTGCCGTGGCTGCAGTGGAAGCACCGCATCGACCTGCTGCACATGCAGTACCGGCTGCCGTTCGTGCGCACCGGTGCGTGCGCGTGCACGATCCACGACCTGCTGTTCGAGACGCATCCGCAGTTCTTTCCGCGCGGCTTCGTGCTGCAGTCGAAGCTGACGTTCCGGCATGCGGCGCGGCGCGCGAAGCTGCTGTTCGCGGTGAGCCAGTTCTCGAAGGGCGAGATCGCGCGGCTGTACGGCGTGCCGGCCGACGACATCGCGATCACCTACAACGGCGTGGATCCGCAGCGTTTCAAGCCCGGGCCGGAGGGTGCCGACGCGGTGCGCGAGCTCGGGCTGGAGCCGGGCGGCTACCTGCTGACGGTGGGGCGCCTGGAGCCGCGCAAGAACCACGAGACGCTGATCCACGCGTATGCCGAGCTGGGGGCCGATGCGCCGCCGCTGGTGGTCGTCGGGCAGCGCGATTTCAGCTACGAGCAGATCGACCGGGCCGTCGTGGCGCACGGGTTGCAGCAGCGCGTGCGCTTCCTGTCGAAGGTGGGCGACCAGGCGCTTCCGGCGGTGATGCGGCATGCGATGGCATTCGCGTACCCGGCCTTCGCCGAGGGCTTCGGGATGCCGGTGGCCGAGGCGATGGCGAGCGGCGTGCCGGTGATCACGTCCAACACCACCTCGCTGCCCGAGGTGGGCGGCGCGGCGGCGCTGTATGCCGACCCGAATTCCAGCGCCGAGCTGGCCGCCGCGCTGCGGCAGGTGATCGGCGATGCCGGGCTGCGCGAGCGCATGCGCGAGCAGGGCCTGGCGCAGGTGCGCAAGTTCGACTGGCAGCAATCCGCGCAGGTGCTGGTGCATGGCGTGCGCAGCTTCTTCGCACCGCGGTTCGAGAACCTCGGCGCGCTCAATCCCACCTCCACACCCGACCGATGATGACCAAGACCCTCCGCATCCTCGGCACGCGCGGCGTGCCGGCCGCCCACGGCGGTTTCGAGACCTTTGCCGAGCACCTGGCGCTGTACCTGGTGGAGCGCGGCTGGCGCGTGATCGTGTACTGCCAGGAGGACGGCACCGGCCCGGTGTTCGAGGACAGCTGGCGCGGCGTCGAGCGGGTGCGCATGCCGGTGGATGCACCGGGGCCGAAGGGCACGATCGCGTTCGACTGGCAGGCCACGCGCCATGCCGCGAAGCACCGCGACCTGTGCCTGACGCTCGGCTACAACACGGCGGTGTTCTGTGCGCTGCTGCGGCTGAAGGGGGTGCCGAACCTGATCAACATGGACGGCATCGAGTGGTCGCGCGCGAAGTGGGGCGGTGTCGCGAAGACCTGGTTCTGGATGAACGACTGGGCCGGTTGCTGGCTGGGCAACCACCTGGTCGCCGACCACCCGGAGATCAAGCATCACCTGGGCACGCGCGTGAACGCGAACAAGGTGACGACGATCGCCTACGGGGCCGACCCGCTGCGCGACATGCCGACCGGCCCGGTGCACGGCCTGGGGCTGGAACCGGGCCGCTACCTGACGCTGGTAGCCCGACCCGAGCCCGAGAACTCGATCCTGGAAGTGGTGCAGGGCTTCTCGCGCGCGCCGCGCGGCGTGACGCTGACGGTGCTGGGCAACTACTCGCCGGACAACGCGTACCACCGTGCGGTGAAGGAAGCGGCGAGCGCCGAGGTGAAGTTCGTCGGTGCGATCTACGACAAGCCGACGGTGCAATCGTTGCGTTTCCACAGCATGGCCTACGTGCACGGCCACCAGGTGGGCGGCACCAACCCGTCGCTGGTGGAGGCGCTGGGGGCGGGCAATGCCGTGATCGCGCACGACAACCGATTCAACCGCTGGGTGGCCGGCCCGCAGGCGGGTTATTTCAGCGGCGCGGACGGATTCGCGACGGCGCTGGAAGCGGTGCTGAAGGATCCGGCACGACTGGCCACGATGCAGCAAGCCAGCCGCAGCCGCTTCGAAGAATGCTTCACCTGGAACCACATCCTGGCCCAGTACGAGCAATTGCTTCTGCAATGGTTGCCCGCAACGTCCGATGCCGGCATTCGAGAGCGTGCCTCCTGAGATGCAGTGCCCGCCCGCTTGTCGGTCACTTCAGTCTTTTCCCCTCCACCAGAGCGGCTGGTGCTTCGCGGCGGGTGGGGCCCTGCGCTGGGGGCGATTTCTGAGGCGACGAAGAAGCTTGGTTTCGGGGGTGGCGCGCGTCAGCGCGCTTCGTAGACATACTCATCGGCTGTGTTTGACCACAGCGAACGAAGTGAGCGGAGGGAGTTTGCCGATGCACCCCCGAAGCCGAGCTTCTTCGTGGAGTCGGCGCCCCCGGGGCGCCGACCGCCTCGGCATGAGCCCCCAGCGCAGGGCCCCACCCGCCGCGACACGCAGAAACAGAAGCGACAACCCCCTCACACGAACGCATCGCCCATTCAGGGGGGAGACCCCTCCCACCGGCCCTGCCCTTGCTTACGATCTCTTGTTGCCCCCGGCGCAAGAGAGCGAAGCCATGATGTCCCTGCCTGTCGAGGTCGAAGTTGCGAAGGCACTCATCGACGATTCCGCGTTCGTCACCATCCGCGGCGTGCGGCTGTCGCTCGATGAACTGATCGAGCCGCGCTTGGCCGACATCGCCTACCTCGATGAATTGCGATCGCGCATGCAGTCGGCCTCGCCCTACCCCCACCTCGTCGTGCAGGACTGGTTCAACCCTCGCCTGCTCGAGCTGGTTCATGAAGAATTCGACGTGCTCCCCCGCGACCACTGGAGCACCCAGACCAACGCCTATGCCCGCGTCGAGCGCTCGCGCGTCGGCGCCCGCATGGGGCCGGCCAGCCAGCTGTATTTCTGGACGCTCGGCTCCAGCTTCTTCCTGCATGCGCTCTCGCACATCAGCGGCGTGCCCGACCTCGTCAACGATGCCCACCTGTTCGGCGGCGGCCTGCACGAGACGCTGTCCGGCGGCTCGTTCGGCATCCATGCCGATTTCGACCGCCACCCGCGCACCGCCCTCCACAACGAGATGGTGTTCATCACCTACCTCAACAAGAACTGGCAGCCGCCGTGGCACGGCGCGCTCGAGCTGTGGGACGCCGACCGCAAGCAATGCGTCGGCACCGTCGAACCCGAGTTCGGCCGCTCGATCCTGATGAGCCACGGCCGCACCCACTACCACGGCCATTCGCAGCCGCTCGCGGTGCCGGAAGGCGTCACGCGGCGCTCCATCGCGGCCTACTACTACGCCAACCGCTTCGCCCGTGAAGACCGCCGCGAAGCCATGCTGTCCACCTACCTGTTCGCGAGCCGCAGCGACCGCAGCAAACAGTTTCTGAAGCAGATCCTGCCGCCGATCGTCATCTCGGCGATCAAGCGGCTGACGCGCCGATAATCCCTACCCCCACGTCAACGAACAACAACGAGCCCAGGAAGAAAGAAGCCGCCATGTCCACGCCCTCCACCCCGCCGACCCCGCTGTCCGTCCTCCCCGTCATCATGGCCGGTGGCAGCGGCACGCGGCTGTGGCCGCTGTCGCGCGCCGGCTTCCCGAAGCAGTTCCTCGTGCTGTCGGGCAACCAGAGCCTGTTCCAGCAGGCGGTGCAACGCGTCGAAAGCCTCGGCGCCGMCGACATCGCGGTGCAGGCGCCGCTCATCGTCGGCAACGAGGAGCACCGCTTCCTCGTGCTCGACCAGCTGCGCGAGTTGCGCACCGATCCCGCCGCCGTCGTGCTCGAGCCGCAAGGCCGCAACACCGCGCCCGCGATGACGCTCGCCGCACTTGCCGGCATCGAGAACGGGCAGGACCCGATCCTCGTCGTGACCGCCGCCGACCACGTCGTCACCAAGCCCGCGGCCTTCACCGCGGCGCTGCAGCGGGCCGTGCGCGCCGCCGCCGACGGCGCCATCGTCGTCCTCGGCATCACGCCCGACCGCCCCGAGACCGGCTACGGCTACATCCGCAGCACGCCCGACGGCAAGGTCGCGCAGTTCGTCGAGAAGCCCGACCTGGCCACCGCCGAGCACTACCTGCGCGAAGGCCAGTACCTGTGGAACAGCGGCATGTTCGTGCTGAAGGCCTCGGTGTGGCTGGCCGCGCTGGAGCACTTCCGCCCCGACATCGCCGCCGCCACCCGCGCCTCGTGGGCCGCGCGCAGCAGCGATGCGAAGTTCGTGCGCCCCGGCAAGGCCGAGTTCGCCGCGGTGCCGTCCGAATCGGTCGACTACGCGGTGATGGAACGCTGCCCCGGCAGCCMCTTCGACATCCGCATGGTCGCGCTGGACGCCGGCTGGAACGACCTGGGCGCCTGGGACGCGGTCTGGCAGGTGGCCGACAAGGACGGCCGCGGCAACGCGAGCGTCGGCGACGTGTTGCTGCAGGACAGCGACAACACGCTGGTGCATGCCACCAGCCGGCTGGTCAGCGTGATCGGCCTGAGCGACGTGGTCGTCGTCGAGACGCCCGWTGCGGTGATGGTCAGCGACCGCGCCCGCAGCCAGGAGGTCAAGAAGATCGTCGGCGAGCTCGGCGCGCGCGGCCGCGGCGAGCACAACCTGCACCGCAAGGTGCATCGCCCCTGGGGCTGGTACGACAGCATCGACTCCGGCGCGCGCTTCCAGGTCAAGCGCATCCTGGTCAACCCGGGCGCCTCGCTGAGCCTGCAGATGCACCACCACCGCGCCGAACACTGGATCGTCGTCTGCGGCACCGCCGAGATCACCAACGGCGACAAGGTGATGATCCTCACCGAGAACCAGAGCACCTACATTCCCCTCGGCCAGACGCACCGGCTCGCGAACCCCGGCAAGGTGCCGCTGGAAATCATCGAAGTCCAATCGGGCTCGTACCTCGGCGAGGACGACATCGTCCGCTTCGAGGACACCTACGGGCGAACCAAGTAAAGACAGGGATCCTTTCATGACCATCCTCGTGACCGGCGGTGCCGGCTTCATCGGCAGCAACTTCGTGCTGGACTGGCTGGCGCAGAGCGACGAGACCGTCGTCAACCTCGACGCGCTGACCTATGCCGGCAACCTCGAGAACCTCGCGTCGCTGAACGGCAACCCTCGCCATGTGTTCGTGAAGGGCGACATCTGCGACCGCGCGCTGGTCGACGCGACGCTCGCGCAGCACCGGCCGCGGGCGATCGTGCACTTCGCCGCCGAGAGCCACGTCGACCGCAGCATCCACGGCCCCGGCGCGTTCATGCGCACCAACATCGACGGCACCTTCACGCTGCTCGAAGCCGCGCGCGGCCTGTGGAGCACGCTCGAGGACGAGGCGAAGGCGGCGTTCCGCTTCCACCACGTCAGCACCGACGAGGTCTACGGCTCGCTGTCGCCGACCGACCCGGCCTTCGCCGAGACCAAGGGCTTCGAGCCGAACAGCCCCTACTCGGCCAGCAAGGCGGCCAGCGACCACTTGGTGCGCGCGTGGCACCACACGTACGGCCTACCGGTCGTCACCACGAACTGCAGCAACAACTACGGGCCGTACCACTTCCCCGAGAAGCTGATCCCGCTGATGATCGTCAACGCGCTGGCGGGCAAGGCACTGCCGATCTACGGCGACGGCCAGAACGTGCGCGACTGGCTGTACGTGCGCGACCACGCGAGCGCGATCCGCGCGGTGCTGGCGGGCGGGCGCGTCGGCGAGACCTACAACATCGGCGGCTGGAACGAGAAGACCAACCTGGAGATCGTCCACACGATCTGCGCGCTGCTCGACGAGTTGAAGCCCGATGCGGCCGGCTCGTACAAGCGCCTGATCACCTACGTGAAGGACCGCCCGGGCCACGACCGCCGCTACGCGATCGATGCGCGCAAGGTCGAGCGCGAGCTCGGCTGGCGCCCGGCCGAGACCTTCGACACCGGCATCCGCAAGACGGTGCAGTGGTACCTCGACAACGCCGGCTGGGTCGCCAACGTGCAGAGCGGCGGCTACCGCGACTGGGTCGCGAAGAACTACGGCGAGGCGGCGGCCGCATGAAGATCCTGTTGCTCGGCAAAGGCGGCCAGGTCGGCTGGGAGTTGCAGCGCGCCCTGGCGCCGCTCGGCGAGCTGACCGCGCTCGATTTCGACACGCCGGGTGCGCTGAAGGCCGACTTCTCGAGGCCCGACACGCTGGCCGCGACGGTGCGTGCGGTGAACCCGGACGTGATCGTCAATGCCGCGGCGCACACCGCGGTCGACAAGGCCGAGGGCGAGCCGGCGCTGGCACGCGCGATCAACGCGACCGGCCCCGGCGTGCTGGCGCGCGAGGCGGCGGCGCTCGGCGCCTGGCTGGTGCACTACAGCACCGACTACGTGTTCGACGGCAGCGGCCACGCGCCGCGCCGCGAAGACGCACCGACCGGCCCGCTCAGCGTCTACGGCCAGACCAAGCTCGAGGCCGAGGAGCTGATCCGCGGCAGCGGCTGCAAGCACCTGATCCTGCGCACCAGCTGGGTCTACGCCGCGCGCGGCGGCAACTTCGCGCGCACGATGCTGCGGCTGGCCGGCGAGCGCGACAAGCTGACGGTGATCGACGACCAGATCGGCGCGCCGACCGGTGCCGACCTGCTGGCCGACGTCAGCGTGCACGCGCTGCGCGCCGCGATGGCCGACGCGAAGCTCGCCGGCACGTACCACGCGGTGGCCGCCGGCGAAACCAGCTGGCACGGCTATGCGCGCTTCGTCATCGAATGGGCGCGTGCGCGCGGCCACGCGATCAAGGTGGCGCCCGAGGCGATCGAGCCGGTGCCGACCACCGCGTTCCCGACGCCGGCGAAGCGCCCGCTGAATTCGCGGCTGTCGTGCGACAAGCTGAACCAGGCCTTCGGGCTGCGCATGCCGGCGTGGCAGGCCGGCGTCGAACGCATGCTCACTGAAGTGCTGGGCTGACAACACTCGTTTGGGAGAACATATGAACCGCAAAGGCATCATCCTCGCCGGGGGCTCCGGTACCCGGCTGCACCCGGCGACGCTCGCGCTGAGCAAGCAGCTGATCCCGGTGTACGACAAGCCGATGATCTATTACCCGCTCAGCGCGCTGCTGCTGGCCGGCATCCGCGAGATCCTGATCATCAGCACGCCGCAGGACACGCCGCGCTTCCAGCAGCTGCTGGGCGACGGCCGGCAGTGGGGTCTCGACCTGACCTACGCGGTGCAGCCGAGCCCGGACGGCCTCGCGCAGGCCTTCCTGATCGGTGAGCAGTTCCTGGCCGGCGCGCCGAGCGCGCTGGTGCTGGGCGACAACATCTTCTACGGCCATGACCTGGGCACCCGGCTGACGGACGCGGCCACGCGCACCAGCGGCGCGACGGTGTTCGCCTACCCGGTGACGGATCCGGAGCGCTATGGCGTGGTCGAGTTCAACGACCRGGCGCAGGYGATCAGCCTCGAGGAGAAGCCGAAGCAGCCGAAGAGCCGTTATGCGGTGACGGGCCTGTACTTCTACGACGAGAAGGTCGTGTCGTATGCGAAGAGCCTGAAGCCGAGCCCGCGCGGCGAGCTGGAGATCACCGACCTGAACCGGCTGTACCT